>JAUIGA010000043.1 GCA_030430125.1 Chloroflexia bacterium
ATGACGAGCCGCCGACGGATGTGTTGTTGTTTGCCGGGCAGTTCTGCACCACACTCGAGAACCCCGCGGCGGAGGGCTATCTGAAGGCTGCGATTGCTTCCGCCAACTCCACGGACAATGCGATCGCCCTGGCGGAGGCCAACTATTATCTCGCGTTTGCTGAACGCAACGCCGGACGATTCTCCGAGGCGAAGAGGCGCGTGCACATCGCGAGAGCGATCTTCGGCGCGGTGCCGGTACCGTGGCGGCTCCCGGTGGCGGACTATCAGCTAGGGGTGCTGGCATTCGCCACCGGCAGCCTTCAGGAGGCTCGGCAGTTGTTCAAGAGCGCCGGTCCGGCGGCTGAAGGAACCGGAAACCACCTGATCTCGTCGATGAGCGGGTCCTTCCGGGCATTGATCCACTGCGAGGAAGGGGATCCCGGCAAAGCGCTGGGGACGATCGTGACCCAAATTGGGGACATCGAACGGTTGGGACACCCGGAGCTCCAGCTTCTTCTGGATACGTCGGCCGTCGTTGCGGCGGGGTTGGGCCAGCATGAGCTTGCGGCAGAGATGGCTGGCGCGGCGGCAGGTACCGGCTTGCCGTGGATACCGCCAGAGCGATCGGTGTTCGAGCGTTCGGTCAGGAACACCAGGCGGGTTCTTGGCGACACGGCGTATGCGCAGGCATGGGCAGCCGGACATCGGGCTCCCCCGGCCCGCCTCGTTCGAGCGTTTTCCGGGATCGGTGTCGTGTCGGCCGTGAATGCGGCACCCGCGACGATAGATGTTGCTGCCGTGACCGGTCTCACCCGGCGCGAAGCGGAGGTGCTTCGCTGCCTGTCCGATGGGTTGAGCAACCGGGAAATTGCCGAGCATCTCTCGATCAGCCCCAAGACGGTCATGGTTCATGTGGTCCGGGTTCTCGACAAGCTTGGCGTCGAGAACAGGACGGCTGCCGCAACCTTTGCCATCCGAAACAATTTTGTGTAGCTGCCCAATGCACGAACACGTCAGTATCAAGCGATCCTCGCGTCAGGTCGTTGCCCGAGGGAGAGGCTGAAGCCATGTCAACTTCACCGTTTGATCCTCCGCAGCGGCGTGAAGGTCGACGCATTGCTCATGGTGGTGGGATGGGCGTTCTACCAGTCACCTTGACCTCGTTCCTCGGTCGCGAGGAGGAGGTCGCCGAGGTGACGACGCTGCTGGACGACCCGGGCATCCGCCTGCTGACGCTCACCGGACCGGGCGGGGTGGGCAAGACGCGGCTGGCTATCGAGGTGGTGCGGCGTGCCGAATCCGACTTCGCCGACGGCGTCCGCTATGTTCCCCTGGTAGCCGTTGACGATCCGGCCCAGGCCCTGCCGGCCGTTGCGCGCGCTGGGCGCCGGTGAGCGCAGCCACCGCGACCTGCTGAGTGGTGTCATCGATGCCCTGCGCGATCGGCATCTCCTGCTGGTGATTGACAACTTCGAGCACCTTCTGGGCGAGACTCCGGGCTGGTTGTCCGCGCTGCTCGCAGCCGCATCGCGGGTCAAGTGCCTGATCACAAGCCGGGTGCCGCTCAACATCGGCGGCGAGCAGCGATTCCTGGTTGCGCCGTTCGCGATTCCGGCCGTGGACGCACTGGAGCGACTGCGCGAGAACGCCGCCGTGGGGCTGTTCACTCAGCGTGCTCACGCCGTGAACCCGGCATTCGCTTTGGACGCGACCAACGCGAGCGCGGTCGCGGAGATCTGTCGGCGGTTGGATGGACTTCCCCTCGGGATCGAGCTCGCTGCCGCGAGGTCCAATCTGTTCACGCCGGACCAGATCCTGGCACGCCTGTCGGACCGGCTCGCGCTTCTCGCTGGCGGCCAGCGGGACGCTCTCGCACGGCACCGGTCGATGCGGGCGGCGATCGGGTGGAGCTACGACCTGCTCAGCCCCGCGGCACAGTTCGCGTTCCGGCGGTTCTCGGTGTTCGCCGGTGGGGTGTCGCTCGATGCCTTTGCGTTCGTCATCGCCGAGCATGATGGCGAGAACACCAATGACGGCATTGACATCCTTGAAGATCTGGTCGAACACAATCTTGTCCGGCCGGTACCGGGGCTCACCACTGAACCTCGGTACGGGATGCTGGAGACGATTCGAGAGTTCGGGGTGGAGTGCCTGAACGCCCTCGGCGAGGTGCGATCCGCGCGGAACACCCACGCCGAATGGTTCGCCCGTCTCGTGGCCGAAAACCCCATTGCGCCACCCGACCGGGTTTCCAGGGAGCGGCTCGACCTGTTGGAGATCGAGCACCCAAACCTGCGGGCCGCCATCGCGTGGTTCATGGATGAAGGCAGGATCGAGGAAGCGGTTGACATGGCCATCGACATCATCGGGTTTCGGTATGTGCGCGGCTATGTCCAGGACGTTGGCGCATTCTGCGAGATGGTTCAGGACCTCGATCTGGACGCGTTGCCGCCTGCCACCCGGGCGAAGGTGCTGCTCGTACAGGGCGGATTCGACTTTTACGTGGGGAATCCCGACCTGGGTCGGGCAAAGCTCTCCAACGCCGCGGACCTGTTTGCCGAAGTGGGCAACAGCAGGCACGAGTGCGGCGCGCTGCTGGTCCTGGGTCACGTGCACCGAGCCGTCGATGATCTGGACCGTGCCGATCAGGCCTACACCGGAGCGCTGCATGCTGCCCGGCGCGCGCACCATGTCACTGGCACCTGTGCGGCGAAGGGCAACCTGGGCATCGACGCCATGCTTCGAGGGCGACTGGATGCCGCCAGGGCAATGCTCGACGACGTGTTGCGGGTGATCCGCGAGGCCGGGAACCACTATCTTGCGGCGTGGGCATCCATCTACCTTGGTCAAATCGCCTTGCAACAGGGAGACCGCGGGCGGGCGGCGGAATTGCTTGTCGCCAGCGAGGCAATGCTCGACGCGTTGGGTAACAAGCTCGATCAACCGAAGGTCTTGTTGGCACTTTCGGAACTGGCGGCGGATCGCGGTGACGAACGTGCCGCCTTGCGGTATCTGGAGGCAGCGCTCGAAGCAGCACGCGCCGCTGGTGAAACGCAGTTCGTGGCGCGGGCGCTGCTGGACCTGGGGCGATTGGCGTATCGCCGAAATGCGATCAACGTTGCGGCGCGACAGCTCACCGAGTCGCTGACCCTGTACGTGCAGCTTGGCTTTCACCGCGAGATTGCCGACTGTCTCGGATCCCTCGCCGTGCTAGCGGTCGAGCAAAACGACCTGCGGAGGGCAGCCCGGTTTTTCGGTGCCGCCAGCGGATTGCGCGCCTCAGGCGAAGCAACCAGTCGCGTACCGTCACAGGACGATGAACAGGAGCGCGCCTCGGTCGCCGTGTGTGACGCGCTCGGTACGGTTGCGTGCCGCGAGCAGTGGGATGCGGGCGGCAGGATGAATGTGGCCACGATACTTGCCGATGCCACGGGCCTCGAGACCCGCGTCGACGAAGCCTACCGGCACGCCAGGTTGCAGGAAGACTCCGAGCGATTCGGCTTGACGGCGCGAGAGGTAGAGGTGATTCGCTACCTTGCCGATGGATTGAACAACCAGGAGATCGCCCGCGAGCTCTTCATCAGTCGCCGTACGGTGGCAAGCCACATCGAGCACATCATTGCCAAGCTCGATGTTCGGAGCCGCACCGCCGTGGTGGCATTCGCGATTCGCAACGACCTCGTCTGACCAAACCGGTCACTGCGTGACATCGGTCAAGTGTGCAAGTCCGGTTTCCTGCCGGAAACTGGCAGCCTGACCGATGCGACCAGTCGAATCGACGCGCATCATACGCCTATGCTCGTGATGGCGAGCTTGCGATTCACGTCATCGCCAGGAGGTGGATGATGAAGCGGCGATTCCACGCACATGGTGCAACGCAAGTCGGGTCCGGCAACGATTCCCCTGTCCAAATTCGTGCAATTGCGATGGCGCTGGCAATGGTGGTCGTGATCATGACCGGCCTGCCCAGTGGCGCGGCCGCTGTTGCCGCGCAACCTCCCGAGGTCCTTGGAAACGCAGGGGTGGCGCACCGCCTGTTCGAGGAAGTTTTCAATGAAGGGGATTTGGCTGTCGCCGAAGAGATCGTCAGCGGTCGCGCAGTCACCACCACCCCCGGAGGTCGTTTTCACGGCGCGGCGGGATGCGCCGATCTCGTCGAGCTGCTGCGCGCCGACTTCCCGGGCGCCCGGTTTACGATCCGGGACACGATCGTCAGCGGCGACACGGTGGTTGTTCATTGGTCACTGACTGACACCGGGCGAGGCAACGGGGCGGCAGCTCGCGTCGTCGGAGGAGGCGCTTTCCTGGATGGCGTCGCCCTGCTGCGGATCGACAACTACCTCATCGTCGAGCTCTGGATGCGGTAGGACTTGCGGCGACCCTCCTCGAGCCGGGAGTGAACGCAGTCACCCCCGGCTCTGCCCGTGCCTGCATCAGATGCTCGGTTTCAACCCTCGCTCCGAAGGTCGAGCTTGTACCCAACGTGCGACCCGGAGAAGCCGAGCCGTTCGTAGAAGGTGTGCGCGCCATCTCGACTGCGGTCGGAGGTCAGCTGGATGAGGTCGTACCCCTGCTCGCGGGCATGGTCGATGATCCAATCGAAGATCGCCGTGCCCAGCCCGTTGCCGCGCTCCGAGGCGGCGACACGGACCGCCTCGACCTGCAAACGCACGGCGCCCCGGCGGGACAGGGAGGCCAGCACCGAAAGATCGAGCGTGCCCACCACTTCGTCCTCCCGCTCGACAACGACCAGCTCCTGATTGGGGTGCGAAGCGATCAGGTCGTAGGCCTCAGTGTAGTGCTCCAGATCTGACCCTGCCGATTCCCGCTGGCTGCCAAGAACGTCGTCGGCGAGGAGCGCAACGATGGCTGGTATGTCATCCCGCGTCGACGAACGCACCCGGTAGGTGCTGCTACCCGCCACAATGTCTGTTGATTTCATCCTCGCTCCCTCATCGTCGACAGGCCAATCGATCGCCTCAGTATCGCGCAGGATCGGCGGCAGGGAACAGACCGGCGTGGTCGATGCTGTGGGCAGGATGTGCCACCATGGTGCCGGGCCCCTGTCGATCTACGATGTCATGACACCGAAACGAGGAATGGTATGAGTTCGCTGGAGCCATCGTCCAGGATTGCAGACTGGCGTCGATCGGGAGAGGTGCAGGGGGTCGAAGCCGGATCCGACGTATCCGTCATCGTGGTTGACTACGCAGAGGTGGGTCAGGGTCCGAGCCTGCACTCACATCCGTACCCCGAGACGTTCGTCGTGCTGGAGGGCAACGCGGTGTTCGAGGTCGACGGCGAGCGCATCAAGGCGGGTCCTGGTGCGGTGCTGGTCGCGCCGGCGGGGGTGCCGCACCGCTTCGAGAATGCCGGCCCGGGCCGGCTGCTGCAGGTCGACATCCACAGCGCGGATCGTTTCCAGACCGACTGGCTCGAAAGCTGAAACGGCTTCCGGCAGGTTCGTTGTAGAACCGAACTGTTGTGGCGGCGCTATGCGGGCCGAGCGGCGCGGGCCGTCGCGGGGGCGGCACTACGCATGCTGGTGCGCCCGAGCCGCGATGTGGTCGACGACGGTCTTCGCATCTCGCCCCACGCCACCGACAAGGGATGACGAGCCTGCTGTCTGGAACTTGAGCCCGACGAAGTACAGGCCCGGCGCGCCGGCGGCGACGCCGTGATTCTGGTCTGGATAGCCGTCGTCGCTATACGTGACTCCCTCGATCCACGAATAGTCGCCACGAAAACCGGTGCACCAGGCGACGTTGCTCACATCGAGCACCGTGCCGTCGTCCAGCATCGGTTTGCCATTGCTGGCGCCGGTCACACGCTGGGTGACGCGCTCGACGCCGGCAGCCGCGATGTCCTTCCGGCTCGGGTGCTCCAGCGGGAACCCGTGACTCCGCAGTTTCCGCCCTGCCTTGCGGCCGATCGGCGTGTCGACGGTAACGACGTGATGCACCATGAACCAGATCGTCGGCGCAAGGAACGCAGCGAGACGGCCGTTGGTCTTGACAGGCACCTGCCCCGTGTCGCGCCCGGCGAGGATCGCTCGATGGTCCCGGGCGGCTTCGACCGCGATGTCGGCGCCGGAATGGGACGCGCCGACGACGAGGACCGGTCCAGGCCTGAACTGCGATGGGTTGCGGTATTCCAACGAGTGCAGTTGTACGATCTCCGGGTCGAGCTCGCTGGCCCATTCAGGGATATTCGGAGACTGATATCCGCCGGTGGCGATGATGACCGTATCAGCCACGAAGCCTGGGCCAGTCGTTTCGATGGACCACCCGCCCCCGGACGCCCTGGATACCGTTGTTGCCTGGATGCCGTTGCGGATCGGCAGCATCATCGCGCTGGCATACTGTTCCAGATAGTCCGCGAAGGCGTCCTTGGTGGGGAAGGCGCTGCGCGGACCGGGAAACGGCTTGCCCGGGAGGCTGTCGTATCTGGCAGGCGTGAAGAGGACGAGCGAATCCCACCGGTTTCGCCAGGCATCGCCGACGCGGTCGTGCGCATCGAGAATCACGAATCGGAGTCCCTGTTCCGCGAGGTAGTGTCCGGCGGCGAGCCCGGCCTGCCCGCCGCCGATGACGACGACATCGAACGTCTCCGGTCCCTGCTTCGCGACTCGGTGGTTTGATGTGATGCTCGGGGTGGACGTGGTGGTCACGTGCGGCCTCCAATGTGATGTCTGGCGGAAGCGGGGACCGGCGATGGCTCAAACGGTGCCGGTGGCGATGTTGACGGGGTTCGTGAGCCGGGCCGACTCGCTCTCACCGGCGCGATCCCGGAGCATGGCATCCAGTACCTCCCGGACGGCGGTCGCCTGGTCCGGCGCGAGGCTGCCGGTGAGCCGCGTGCCTATGGGATTGCTGTTGGCGACCCAGTTCCACAATGCCGCGGCGTTGGCAAACTCCTGGACTTCAGTGGTGGTCTCGACCTGAACATGGGTCAGCCCGGCCTCGACCAAGCGCTCGTGCAGGACTGCCGGATTCGCCACCTGGAACGGAAGTGGCGGTGGGTCGCTCGGCAGCCCGGCAGCATCCGGGACGACCTGTTTCACGGCTCGAAGGAAGAAGGCAAGGAACTCCACCTGCTGCGGTGGGCCGAACGCGACGACCAGCACCTTGCCCCCGGCTCGTGTAACGCGGCGCATCTCTCGCAGCCCGCGTGGGAGGTCGGGGAAGAGCATCACGCCGAACATCGACCCGGACGCATCGAACGCATCGTTCGCCAGGTCGAGGTTCTGACCGTCCATGACCCGTCCTGCGAGATTTGGGAGTTCGAGATTGCGGGCATTGGCGTTCAACAACTCGATCATGCCGGGCGAGATATCGGTCCCCAGTGTCTCTGCGCCGCGCCGGGCGGCGGCGATGGCGAGGGACCCCGATCCGGACGCGACATCGAGGAACCTGGCGTGCGGGCCGATGTCGATGTGGTCGAGGGCCCGGTTGGCCAACCGCATGTGGGTCGGTGTGACGTAGGTGTCGTAGCCACTCGCGATCATGTCCCAGGCGTTTCGGGTGTCGCGGGCGCCGGGTTGGGTAGTGTGAGGTGCGTTGGTTGCCATGGGTCCTGTCTCCTTGCCGTTGTGGATTCGATCGCCAGGGCTGCCGCGCTTCGAGAGCCCAAGGTGGGCGAGCCTGCGACCTGCACGTTGCGGGCCCACCCCTGGCGTTGCCCCACGACGGGTGCCGGGCCGTGTCAGCCTGCGGCTGCCTGCGCCTCGCCGGGGGCCGGCACGACACCGAGCTGCTGGAGCAACCCGAGGTCGTCGGTGTTCGACCAGCATTCGACCGCCTTGCCATCGACGAAGCGGTCGATGTCGATGGCGGTAACGGCGCCCGTTCTGCCGGTTGCGGGTATGCCGTTGAAGGTGCCGGTGTGGGTGCCGCGGGCTGTCCATCGAGTCACCACCATGTCGCCGTCCGCGAACTGGTCCTCGATAGTTACCTGGAGGTCCGGGAATGCTTCGCGGAGCGAGGCGGCGAACTGCTTCATTCCTTCCGGGCCCTGAACGTCGCCCGAGCTCATGTGCGCCACGAAGTCGCTGGAGACCAATTCGTCCACGGTATCCAGGTTGCCCTGGTTGTAGACCTCCTCGATGCCGCGACGAATGACGGCCTTGTTTTGCTCGGACATGGTGTAGTCCTTTCTGCTGCGTGTGCGATTCGTTACAGCGTCGCCTGACGCACCTTCAACCTATGCGGGGCCAGGCGGTCGATCATTCCCCGGATGGGGTATTGGGGTGGGGTATTCGCGGTCGGGGGCGGTCCGTAACCCGGATGCGCCGCTGCAGCGGGCGCCAGCGCATGCCCGGAATTCCCTCGAAGCGCAGGTACCAGAGCAGCATCAGCGCCGTGGACACCATGTAGAAGGTATGCAGCATCCAGATCGGCCCCGGCGGCAGCGAGTACACGTAGAACGAATGGATCACATTGCCGCTGTTGGCGATGCCGATATTGCCGAAGCTGTACGACGAGAGCTCCTTCGTGCGAAATGCCTTGGTGAGCATTGGCACTTCCGCCGAGAGGAAGAAGACGGTCGAAATGGTCCCGGCGATGATGGGAATGCTGATGTCCATCGTTGCACCTCTCCTGGGTCGGGTACGTTCCGAATTCCAGGACGATGGTGCCGGACAGCTGGCGGCGTGCCATGCCCCGCGCGGGGAATCCAGGCGGGGTATTCGGTCGCGCCCAGCCGTAGCGGAGGGCATTGAACGCGCGACCCAACTCCATGTGAGACAACGTCGGCGCGTTCAATGCCCTCCCGGTCGTGCATCAGGAGGGTATAGGCGACGCGCGCGATCCGGTGGACGGCGTGGATTGCGCCGGTGGGGGAACAGGAGGGTATTGGCGACGCGCACGATTCGGTGGACGGCATGGATTGCGCCGGTAGGGAGATCAGGAGGGCATTGGCGACGCGCGCGATCCGTCGGGCTGTGTTGGTAGCGCCGCCAAGCCCTCCGCTACGGGTGGGTGATGGTTGGCGGAGGCTCGAGTCAGTCGAGCAGGTCGAGCGCGCGTGCGCGGGCGATGGCTTCGGTGCGTCCGCGCACGCCGAGCTTGCCGTAGATGCTGCCGGTGTGCTTCTTGACCGTCTCCGGGGAGATATACAGGCGGTCGGCCACCTCCCGGTTGGTGAGCCCGGCGGCGATCTCGCGGAGCACGGCAATCTCGCGTTCGCTCAGGGGCTCCGGCAGGGGTGTTTCGGCCGGCAGTCCCGCCAGCGTGCCGGTGTCGAACGTGGACAGGAGGTGTTCGACGTAGCCCGCCATCACCTTGCGGTCTCGTGCTTCCTGCAGCAGGCGCGCCATGGGGAGACCGAGGTCGGTAAAGGTACGTGTGTAGCCTTCCTGCTCTGCGAGCCGCATCGCCCGTTCGACGGATGCCAACGCGCTGGGACGGTCGCCGCGTTGCCACAACGCCATCGCCCGCAGGCTGCCGGCCGCGACCAGGATCCCCTTGCGACCCTCTCGTTCCGCCGCGTCGATCTGTTCTTCCAGGATGTGGAGCGCTCGTTCGATCGCGTCGGTGTTGCCCCTCGCGATCAGCACGCGGGCGATCGCGAGCAGGACCGGTTCCTGGTCGGGACTGGTATCCAGATCGCGTGTCAACGCCTCATCGCACCAGGACGCAGCGGTGCGAAGCCTGCCTTGGGCCATCCAAAACTCGGCCTGGCAACGTTCGAACTCGCTGCTCCAGTCGGGAAACTTCGCTTCGGCAACGACCGGGCGAACGCGCTCGAACAAGTGGGTGGCCTGGTCGAGGTCGCCCCTGGCGAGGCCGAGGCGCCACCCGAGGAGGCCGCTGGCGATGATTGCGCGGGGATCGCCACCGGCAAGGACGCGCTCGTGCCCCCGGTCGAACGCCTCCCGCGCTGCATCGAGTTCGTTCCATTCGTAGAGGATCTCGCCGTGGCGCGTGTACACCCACCCGATCAGCGGCAGGGGATACACGCCCCAGAGCGTGGGGTCGTTGACCTTGTCGAGTGCCTTGCGCCAGTAGTCGTTGGCGGCCCGCAGGTTTCCCTGGCGCAGTTCGAGGTCCGCGAGCGCACCGTAGGCGTGGATCGCCTGGATGTGCCCTTCGGGAATGTCGATGTGCTGCAGCGCGCGGCGGTAGTGGTCGTGGGCCTCGGTCCAGTAACCGTTGCGCCGGTAGGTATCGCCCAGCGCGCCGTGGATGCCGCCACGATAGCTCTCGTCGGCGGGCGCCAGCGTTTCGAGGGCGACCGCGCCGTATTCCCGGGCGTGATCGAGATCGTTCGTGTAGCAGGCAACGATGCAGCGCAGTGCGGTGACTCTCGACTCGATTACCGGTGCGGAACCTGCTGGGCCGACACGCTGCTCGATGTGGTTCAGGAGATTCATGCCGGCGTCGAACTGGCCAGTGACGATGTTCACCGTGGCACGAAACAGACCGATCATCGGTTCGATGTCTACCCATGCGGCAGGAACCCGCGCGTACCAGTCCTGCAACGTCCGGATTTGCCCGCTGAACATCACGACCTGCATGAATCGTTCGAGCACCTGCCTGACGACGCCGGCGTCGCCGGTCGCCATGGCGTGGTCGAAGGCAGGCTCCGGCATGTTGTGCTCGAGATACCAGGCCGCGGCGCGATGGTGCAGCTGCTCGATCTCGTCCGGATGTTGCCGCCCGAGCTCGTCACGCAGGACGTCGGCGAAGAGACGGTGGTAGCGGAACCACTCGCGGGTGTCATCGAGTGGGGTCGTGAACAGGTTCAGACGCTCCAGCCGCTCCAGCAATTCCTGCCCATTGTCCGAACCCGCGATGGCGTCGGCCAGCGATGAGCAGAGCCGGTCGACGATGCAGGTGCGAACAAGGAACTCGCTGGTTTCTCGTGGCAGATGGTCCAGTACGTCTTCACGGATGTAGTCGGCAATGAAGCGACTCCGACCGCTGATGGCGGCGGGCGGCGGATCGCCGGGTTTGATAGTGAGCGCGGCGAGCTGAACGCCGGCAAACCAGCCTTCGGTCTGCTCGTTCAACGTCGCAATGGTTCCGGCAGGGAGATCGAGGTGGAGTTGCTCATTGAGGAACGCCTCCGATTCCTCGGGGCGCAGGCGGAGGTCGTCCGGCCCCAGCTCGGCCAGCTCCCCGCGGGCGCGCCAGCGGGCGATTGGCAATGGCGGGGTCTCCCGGCTGGAGATGACCACGCGGAGGGTGGACGGGGCGTGATCGAGCAGGGTGGTCATCGCCTCGTGGATGGCCTGGTCCTGTAGGGTTTGGTAGTCGTCCAGAACGAATACGATCGGCTCGTCGCGCGCACCGGCGGTCTCCAGGAAGGCGTCGAGCACCGGCTCGACACCCGGCATGTGGCCGCTGAGCATGACACCTGCCGGCTGGTCGGCCACATCGGGTTGAACCCGTTCCCACGTCTTCAGCAGGTACCGGAAGAAGCGCTCAAGGTCGTCATCCCTGGCATCGAGCGCCAGCCAGGCGACGGGGTGGTCGGTTTCGCGCGCCCACCCCGCCAGCAGCGAACTCTTGCCGTACCCGGCCGGCGCGGAAGCCAGCGTCAGGCGGCACTCGCGGACACCGGTTTCGATGGCATCCGCGAGGCGAGCGCGCCGGACGAGGTGCCGCGCCGCAGGGGGGAGGCCAAAGCGTGTATGCGGAAGGTTGAGACCGATGGTGGCGCCTGCCTTCCCTGGAAACCCGTCGTCGCGCCGAACGGTTACGATGCCGGGGTGGCGACGGGTGTTGCCGAGTCGCTGACCAGGTACTGCGAGAACCATGCCAGCGTATCGTTCCAGGCCGCGATCGACTGCTCCTCGTTGTAGCGCTGGCCCGTGTCGTTGTGGAAGGCATGCTGGGTATCGGGGTAGATGTTGATCTGGAAGGTGATACCCGCGGCTTCCAGCGCGGCGACCAGCTCGTCCCGGCCGTTGTTGGCAAAGTCGTCCGGATCGTCGGAGTAGACGCCGAGCACGGCGGCCTGGATGTTCGGGACATCCTCCAGCGGGGGTGGCGGACCGTAGTACGGCACCGCTGCCTTGAGCTCGGCGATTTGGGTGGACGAGCGCCACGTGATGCCGCCGCCGAAGCAGAAGCCAGTCATGCCGATGCGGTCCATGTCGACCTCGCCGCTGACGCCGTAGTGTGTGATGGCGCTCTGGAAGTCGGCGACGTGCTGGTTGGGGTCGGTTTCCGAGAGAATGGCCGGTACCTCCGCCGGATCCTCAACGGCGTCGGTGCCACCCTCGCGGCTGAGCAGGTCGATGGCGCAGGCGAGATACCCTTCGGCTGCATACCGGCGCGCGACATCCTTGATGTGCTCCGTGAGTCCGCGGTTCTCGTGACAGACGAGGATCAGTGCCGGCGGGCCGGCGCTGGTGTCGGCGGGAGATGCCTGGTAGGCGCGCAGGCTGGCGCCGTCAGCGCCGGCGAACGTGACATTGGTGACGAAAACGCGGTCGTCGTTCTCCGGCACGGTATTCGGGCTCTGTGGTTCGGATGGCGCCTGCTGCCGCATGGCAACATGCGCGCTGGACGCCTGGACACCGAGTGAGGTCAGCACGGTGGCCGCGGCGGCAACGCCGCCGGTGATGTGCAGGACCCGGCTGACCATGTCGCGGCGGGAGAGCAATCCATCCTCGTAGTCCTCGACGAATTCATGGACCAGGTACTGCTGCATGGGGTTGAGGTTGTCGAGCGGGGACATGTGAACACTCCTGTTCCGGTGGAATGGCAATACGCCGGCAGGCAGAACGAGTCCCGGGGCCAGAGCCGCGGTTCGATGGCGCCGGATCGTCGTCGTGGGGTGTGTGGCACGAGGGGCGATGTCATGGTCCCGAACCAGCCTGGGACCTGATGTCGGCGCGATTCGCGCGGTCTGGATGCTATCCAGCGTGCCAGTTTCCAGCAGGTATGTCAACTCATGCGCAGGTGCGATGGTTGGTGATCCGCTCCAACGAGGAGGGTCGCGACGTGCTGGCACCACGAATGTCCCGGCCATCGCTTCGCGAACCTCGTTCCGGGTTCAAGTCACGACAGTGGTTGCTGGATGGGTTGGGCGACATGCTGAGGGGTGGATTGGGAATGCTGATGAACGACGCAAACCGGGACTGGAGACCGGCTGCGGCGCTGGTGAGCAGAGCACCTGCCGTCGCGGGTACGATCCAAATGGTGCGCGCCGACCGGCTGGCGGGGCTGCGCCTGTTCCTGGTCTCGATTGTTGGTTGGGCAAGTCTTCGCCATCGCCGTGGAGCAGTTCCTGGGAATCGGCTGTATGGCGGTCGGTGTTGTATGCCCAGGCGCGGTGCGCATCGCCGTCAATGCCGAGCAGGTCCCCACCGAACCGAGGTCCGGGCCGGTGCCGAACCCGGTTGCCGTGGGTGACTGAAGGCCGGTACGGTTGGCCAGTGGAGGGCTACGGCGCGTCGCCCGTGACGATCGGGGCGTCGGGGTAGCTGGCCCATTCCTGCCAGGAGCCACTGA
>JAUIGA010000044.1 GCA_030430125.1 Chloroflexia bacterium
TCTTTCCGCGACACCTTCGCGCGCGGCGACTGGCTGGAGCTCGTCGTCACGGTGCTGGCATTCGCATTGTTGCTGATCGGTATCCGGCGCATTCCCCTGTACTACTACGCGCTGGTGGTGCCACCGCTGGTTGTCCCGCTGTTCAGCCCCAGCTCGGTCCACCCATTGATGTCGATGCCACGGTTCGTGTTGCCGATGTTCCCGCTCTTCGTCATCGTTGCGCTGCTGATCCGCAATCGCACGGTGGGGATCACACTCGGGTCGATTTCGGCAGTTGCGATGGCGTTGTTGTCCATGCAGTTCGCAACCTGGTATTGGGTATCTTGAGCCCTGATACATCAGGAAAACGTGAGCGGTCGGCCCGTGCTATCGCCCTGCGAAGCCCGATACAGGTCTGGCCCGAACACAGGAGGATGGGCTGACCCCAGTCAGGGCAAACGCCTCTCGCTATCCGCCATACCCGCTTGCGAGTACAATGCCCGAGGATTACCAGTCGGTGTCACCTCTTCCCGCCAATCGGACATCTTGGCGGCAGGGGGTCAGGATCAGGAAGGACTCGAAACGTGGTTGAGGTACAGGCTCGCTCGCATTCGGCCCCGGTCGTCGAGGAACGCATGACGGGCGGACAGGCGCTGGTCGCGTCGCTCCTCCGACAGGGGATCGACACCATCTTCGGTCTTCCGGGGGTGCAGCTCGATGGGGCGTTCGACGCACTCTACGATGCGCAGCAACGCGGGGACGTTCGCGTGATCCATCCGCGACACGAGCAGACCACCGCATACATGGCGGATGGCTACGCTCGCACTACCGGTCGCATCGGCACATGTCTCGTGGTGCCCGGTCCGGGCCTGCTCAATGCCACCGCCGCGCTCTCGACCGCATATGCATGCAACAGTCCGGTCCTCTGTGTCACCGGCCAGATTCAGTCGGACCTGATCGGTGTTGGCCGCGGGATGCTGCACGAAATCCCCAACCAGCTCGAAATGGTTCGCTCCGTCGCCAAGCACGCCGAGCGCGCCGTGAAGCCAACGGAGATCCCCGGGTTGGTCGACCGTGCCATTCGCGCGCTGTGGGACGGCAGGGTGCGACCGGTCGAGATCGAGGTTCCGCCGGACACGCTGTTCGCCGAGGAAACGGTCGGGCTCCTTGCGCCGGCCCCGGAACACGACCGCCCGGAGGGCGATCCGGCGCTGCTCGAAGAAGCGGCGCGCCTGCTGGGCTCCGCCGAACGTCCGCTCATCTTCTCGGGCGGCGGTGTGCTGGGCGCGGAGGCCTGGGACGAGCTGCTGGCGCTGGCTGAAATGCTGCAGGCCCCGGTCGTGATGTCGCCCAATGGCAAGGGCGCGATTTCGGATCGTCACTACCTGGGCCAGAACTCGATCGGCGCGATGGCGTTGATCGACGATGCGGATGTCATCTTCTGCGTCGGCACGCGCATGATCGAGCCGGCCACCTACCCCTGGGGGCTGAAGCCAGGCCGCACCGTGATCCAGATGGATATCGACCCGGAGGAGGTCGGGCGCAACTACGACCTCACCGTCGGTATCGTCGCGGACGCGAAGACCGGCCTTGCCGCGCTGACGGAACGCGTGGCGCAGCACAACCGAACGCGCGCCCCTCGCCAGGACGAGCTCGAGGCACTCAAGCGGACAACCCGCGAGAAGCTCGATGCCATCAACCCACAGGCCGCCTACGCGCATGCGATTCGCAACGAGATGCCGGACGATGGCATCTTCGTCGGCGAAATGACGCAAATCGGGTACTGGGGCAACATCGGCTTCCCGGTGTACCAGCCCCGCACCTACATCACACCCGGATACCAGGGCACCCTTGGGTGGGGGTTCCCCACCTCTCTCGGCGTCAAGGTGGGCAATCCGGACAAGGTTGTCGTGTCGGTCAACGGCGACGGCGGGTTCGGTTTTGCGCTGAACGAGCTGGCGACCATGGCGCTCCACGAGATCGCCACGGTGGCAATCGTGTTCAACGACAGCGCCTACGGCAATGTCCGCCGGATCCAGCAGGTGTCATTCAACGGCCGCACCATCGCGAGCCACCTCGCCAATCCCGACTACGTCAAGCTGGCCGAGGCGTTCGGTATCACTGGCAGGCGCGCTACCTCGCCAGAGGCGCTACGGGTGCAGATGCACGAGTCAATCGCCGCGAATGAGCCGACGCTGATCGAGGTGCCGGTCGAGCGCATGCCCGACCCGTGGCGGGCCCTCAGCTTCCGGTAAGAACTCCGAACGGCGGGGCACACCAGGGACCATGCTGGTGTGCCCCGCCGGCCACTTCCTGCACACAACCAGGGCGCGGGATACCGCTTCGGCTCTTACGTAACCCGTCCTCCGGATAGCGACAGCACCAATGCACGCAGGGGCGGCGTTAAAAACGTCCGCACCCGGTTTCGGTGCACCGACACGCGCTCGCCAGCGAGCGCCCCAAACCTGTGCCCGCAGCCCGAACCGCGCGTCACGACGTGGTACATCGCCACCAATCCCCGTATCCTCGGCGCGTTGCAGCCACCGGGCGCCTTGTTATACTCGGAACGCCTGCAAGTTCGTCAGCGACGAGCGTCTTCCGGATGGCAGCAGCGGGCCCAGACTTGTCCCATCACCTAACGCATATCCCTCTACGGGAAGGAGCTGAGCCATGACGTATGTCATTGCGCAACCCTGCATCGGGACGAAGGACGCGTCCTGTGTCGAGGTCTGTCCGGTCGACTGCATCCATTCGGACGACGATGCGGAGCAGTACTTCATCAATCCCGCCGAGTGCATCGACTGCGGCGTGTGCGCCGAAGTCTGCCCGGTCGAAGCCATCTACTTCGAGGATGATCTCCCCGAACAGTACGAGGAGTTCAAGCTCATCAACTCGAAGTACTTCGACTGATTCGGCGCTCCGCCGTGGCTGAACGCGCGGGCCGGTTTTGTCCCGGCTCGCGCTTGCCGTCCCGCGGCCAAAGCGGGCGGGCAACGCCCCGAATCCGGACGAATCTCGATGGAACACAACTTGTAGCGCCGGCCCTGTGCCGGCCTCGACGCACGGACGGACACGGGGTCCGTCCCTCCACCGCGACCATCGGGCGGACAACTGCGCTGCAAGTCCGCCCCTACGACCCACCACCTCCGAGAAACGCACTCACACAGACCGCCCTTCCCAATGGACACGCAGGGCAGGGCGGTTTGCTGTTCCGGTACTGGCATCGAGCTGCGGCCCAGAACCCCGCCGCACCATTCCGCCGTCGTGTCGTACCAGGTCACGATGATTGTCGGGTCACTGACGAACACGTACGGGCGGCCCTTGTGGCCGCCCTTGCCTCCCACAGGGTGGCCAAACGATGGCCGGTACACGCGCCGGCCCCTACACAGAAGACGAAATCTTCAGTCGGCGCCGGTATCAATCCGACGTATCCGCATCGGGTTGCGGAGTTGGCGTCCCCTCGGTATCCACCGGCAGCTGATACTGAGCGGTCCACACGGCATCCTCGTTGACGAGGTACAAGGTGCCGGTATCCTCGTCGATGGCGATGTCCTGAAGTCCCTCGAACGGCGGCGCCACATCCGCATCGCCGACCGAAATGTCCGCCGGCAGCCGGAGCTGCCAGCCTTCACCGGAAATCGGATCGAACACGATCACCGCGCCATTCCCGGATTCGTCCTGCACCGCCACATAGACCAGCTGCGTCGCGGGACCGATCAGCACGGCGGTCGGCGTCGTGTCAGCGGCATACGGTATTTCGTGGCGACTGTCCAGATCGCCTCGGGCGTAGACGAACACCTCGTCAATCGACACGTTGTTGTCGATCAGCACATAGATGTTCCGGCTGATCGCCATGTCGACGGCTCGAATCAGGTCCGGTCGGACAGACGCGAGCACCCAGTCCCTCGGCTCGGCCACACCTTCCGCCTCGGTGTCGAACTGGTAAATGTTGCGGTACTCCGCCTGCAGGATATAGATGTTGCCACCGAACGCCCCCACGGGACCTGGCTCCCAGCGTCCCAGCTCGTTGATCTCGCCCAACTTGACGGGCGACCAGCTACTGTCTGACTCGAGGGTAAACGCCGTGTACCCATCGGTGACATGCAGCCCCGTCGTATCGAGCGCCACACCATACAGATCGCGGACCTCCACCCCACCCGCGTCTTCACCCGGTTCGAGAATGGGGATAACCTGCCGCTCATCGGTACGAATCTGATACAGCCCGCCATTGACGAGAAAGAGGCCGCTCGGCGTGAGCTCGGCGGATGTCCCATCGCCCTGCAGCTCCTCGGGCAGGGTGCCGATCCGGGTCAGGTTGTCGACCCGGATCACGTTGTCGACCACGTCCCGTTGCGCGGTGATCGCCGATTGCCGGGGACGCAATTCGTCTTCCGGCGCACCTTCTCCCGCAGCTGCATCCAGCGAAGCCTGCGCCAGGTCGAGCGCCTGACGAACGGCAACCGGGTCGCTGGCATCGTCCGCGAGCAGGATGTTCTGGTCGGCCTGGCTGAGCAATGCGGTGTAGGCGACCGCGGGCGGCGAGTCCTCTTGAAGTTGCGACCAGATGCCAAAGACGAGCGTCGCGACCAGGGTAACGAGCAACACCACCACAAGCGGGCCCGCCAGCGGGATGCGCGGCAGCATCGACCGCCAGGTTGGTTCGCCCCGGTCGGTGCTGACGGACCGATGCACCTGCACACCATGCGTCATCGGCACACCATATGTCTGCACAATGGTCGGCTCCGACCAGGTATCGGCGCCGCGACGCCGGGACACGCGCCCCAGCCAGCGCGAGGTCGATGTGGTCGGAGACTCCTCGCCTTGACTCCCCGCCGCGTGGGACCCGTCGACCGCCTCCGGCATCGCATTGCCTGGAATGACGTCCTTCGCCCGCGCCGGCAGGGTGCTCGCGATCGATCGCACCCGGTGTGGCAGGAGGCCTCGCACCTGGGCGCGAGCTCGCCGCCGGCGCTCCCGGAGTCGCCAGCGGACGTCGTCCATCGTGACCACACCAAAGGAGCCGGGTCTCGGCGGGAACCCGACGACGATGGCGGCGCCGTCCTCAATGCGGTCGGCGATCAGGTATCCCTTGAACAGATCCAGCGCGCTGTCCGGGGACCGGCCATGATACCCGGCCAGATCCTGCACCTGCATGCCAGTGTCTGCCAGGTCGAGCGCCATCGCCTCGGCCAGGGATGACGACGCCACAACCACGACATCGCCGTCCGACAACTGTGTTTCCGCCAGGATCGGCGCCGTCCACGAGGTGTACCCAAGCGGCTCCGGTGGCGCCGGGGCATCCGGCGGGAGCGTGAAGTCCGGCAACCAGGTCGCAAGATCGGGAACCGCGTAGGCCAGCCCGTCCTCGATGAGCACGATCTGGCCGGGCGGCACATGCCCAACCGTGCACCGATGCCCGTCGAGCAGCATGGCCATCGCGCCAACGAGGATCTTCCGGTCATAGCCACGGGTTGGGCTGGACATGCCTTCGTCGAACAACATGCCGTTGGCGGCCGCGAACGCTCGCCCGATGGCTTCGTCCGGGGGCAGATCACGCATCGCCTGCAGCTCGGAAACGATCAGTTCCCGAACGACCCGCGCCATCTCCAGTGACTGCCCATCCTGCTCAACTGGCTCGGTGACGACGAGGATGCCACGAGACCGACGCTCGACG
This sequence comes from Chloroflexia bacterium, assembly GCA_030430125.1. GTDB lineage: Bacteria > Chloroflexota > Chloroflexia > Thermomicrobiales > UBA6265 > JACCVC01. Next base: position 5,654 of record JAUIGA010000044.1, read on the forward strand.
TAGTCGTCGAGCTCGATCGTCACCCAGGCCTGTGCATCGATTGGAACTCCCCCAGCGACAGCAAAGCCGATGGCGAGAGGCGGTGGCAAGGTCATCTCGCGAGATCCGTGGTGTGGCGGGGCGCGGTGTTGTCCGCGCACTCGGAGGGGAGTGTAATACGGAGCTCGCATCCGCCGGTGGCGTTCGGTGCACCTTCCCGGACGATGCCCAGTGGCATTGGCCCGCAGGATCGCATCGTCGCGCTGGCAGCCTGCGTCGATGCTCCGTCAAGGACGCGCGCGCGAACGCCCGGCCTGCTGGAGACCGAGCGTTGCATCACACGCGTAGACAACGGTTATCGCGGTGAGGCGATCGAGCCGTTGTAACCCCGCTCCTCTATCGGCGCATACCCGGAGGGCCGCGCAGTCACCGGAGCGCCGGCCCGGTCGCTGCCCTGCCGTCCGCGCCTCGGGGGCGCACCCCCCCGTTCGATCCCGGCGAGCACCGCCTCGCCTCGCGTTCGGAGATGCGTTCCGCTGGTGCCGAGCCGATCGGCGAGCATCAGGGCGTGCTCAAGGACCTCGATCGCCTCCTGATCTTCCTGGTTGTCGTGCAGTCTCGCGCCGATGTTGACGAGCATCATCGCTTCGCCGTAGATGTCCTCCACATCGCGGGCCAGGCCAAGCGCCTGTTCGTAGGCATCAAGCGTATCTGGATGATTGGCTGCATCCATCGCCACCGCCAGTCGCTGGTAGGTGGAGTTGAGCAACGCGGCGTCGCCGATCTCCTCGGCCAGGCTGACCGCCTGATCGAGCGCATCCACGGCCGCCTCGCGCTCGCCCACCCGCTGGGCGACCTTCGCCATGCGGCCATACAGGCGAACCGCGGCTTCGCGGTCGTTCCGCTGATCGGCAAGGTCCAGCGCACGCGTGTAGTACTGCATCGCGGCGTCGGTGCGACGCGCCTCTACCGCCAGCGCGCCGAGTGACGACAGTGCCGAAATCTGGCTGTCGACATCACCGAGCTCGTCGAACCGATCATGCGCGGTCTCGTACGCCGCTCGAGCCTCGCCGACTTCACGCTGCGCGGCGAAGATATCCCCGAAGAGCATCAGGATGCTCGCCTCGATACCCGGCTCCCCGGCTGAACGGGCCGCGCCGATACCCTCCTCCAGCGCCTTGAGCGCTTCTCGTGGCTGGTTGTATCGCCAGAGCGCCTCGCCGATCACCGCGAGCCACTGCGCCTCATGGCGAGTCTCGTCGCGCTGTCGCGCCATTTCCAGTGCTTCGGCAAGATGGTCCAGCGCCTCGGAAGGCCGGTCGAGCTGCGTCAAGGCGATGCCAAGACCACCATGGGCGCGCTGCAGCAGATCCACGTCCTGGCGCTGCGTGGCCATGTCGAGTGCCTGCTCGAATACCTCCCGCGCCTCATCGACACGGTGCAATTCGATCAGGTGGGTTCCGTGGTCGATCGCATCGCGAGCGGCGGTCGGTGCGCCTCGCTTCGCGCTCAGCCGCACCCGGTCGGAATCGCGGTCGACTGCGGTCTCGTTTCGACCAAGCTGTCGCTCGGCAATCGACAGCATTTCGAGCGCCTGGTTTTCCAGCGTCATGTCACCGAGCTCGCGCGCCAGCCCCAACGCCTCCTCCAGATGCGATGCTGCACCCTCCAGATCGCCTCCCCTGGCCTGCATCTCCGCGAGATCGATCAGCAGGTTGGCGCCGAGCGCCGATTCGCCGGTTGCCTTGGCGGCGCGCAGCGCTCGCTGCTGCAGCTCCATTAGCTGCTGATCGCTGATGCGTCCCCGACTCAACTCAATCTGGCGCACCAGCGCCTCGGCCATCCCCTTGTCGAACCCGAGCGCCGCGGCGGCGGCGGATGCGCGCTGGAACAGCTCGAGCGCGCCATCCTGGTCGCCATCGCGGTGCAGGAGATCGCCGAGCACGATCGCCGACGTCACCTCGTCCTCGGTGTCGGCAGTCTCCGGCCCAAGATCGAGCTGTTGCTGCAGCAGCACCCGGGCCCGCTCCGGTTCACCCACCTGGGCCGCGCGCTGACCGAGGCGCGCCAGCGCCCGGCGCCCCCCCTGCACATAGCCGGCACGCTGGGCGGCGCGATAGGCGTCGCGCAGCAGCTTCTCCCGATCTCTGGCGGGGTCATCCGCGGGCAGCAGCGTATCGAGCAGCAACGCGGCATCGACGGTCTCCCGGTCGAAGCCCTTCGCATGTGCAGCGGCATGCGTGAGCCGGGCGAGAACGGTGGCGAATTCCCGGTCGGATACCATCCGCTCCTCGATCAGCTCGCCGAGCATCACGAACTCGTCGTCGGAGAGTGCATCGAGCACCGCCGGGTGGCGTACCTCGCTGATGGCACCCTGAAGTGACCGCTTGCGGCCAACCACCTCGCGGGAGATCTGTACCAGCACGCCATTGCCGCCTCGACGCCCCTTGCCGGCAAATCGTTCGATCCAGGTACTCACCACGCTCGCTCCTTGATCAGAGCCTCGTGCAGGCTCTCGAGTGTCAGGTTGCCGCCGGAAAGCATGATGCCCACTTTCCTTCCGGCGAATTCGTGCCTCCGCTGATACAGGCCGGCCAGCGCCGCGGCGCCAGCCCCCTCGGCCAGCATGTTCGTGGTCTCCAGCAGCGTGAGGATGCCGCGACGCAGGTCCGAGTCGGATACCAGCATGATCTCGTCGACCACTCCCCACAACATCGCCGACGGCAACGCGAACGCCTTCCGGGTCGCGACGCCTTCGGCGAAGGTGTCGACCCGGTCGAGGGTCTTGAGCTCCCGGTCTCGCCAGGATTCATAGACGGCGGGTGCGCCTTCGGACTGGACGCCAATCACCTTGATCCCCGGATTCAGCGCTTTCCCCACGAGACAGGCGCCACACAACCCGCTTCCGCCCCCAATCGGCACAAAAATGGCGTCCAGGTCCGGCACCGCCTCCAGCAGTTCCAGCGAGGCGGTCGCCACCCCCGCGATGAGATCGGGTTCGTTGGCGGAGTGGATGAAATGCGCGCCGTGCTGCTCCGCGTAGTCCCGAGCGGCATCGAGCGAGGCGTCGAAGTCGAGCCCATGGGCGATCACGGTGGCGCCGAGCCGCTCCATCGAGGCGACCTTCAGGGGATTCGCCCCCTCCGGCACCAGGATGGTGGCGGCAATCCCGAGTGCGCGGGCGGCGTAGGCAACCGATTGTCCGTGATTGCCGGTCGATGCCCCGACAACCCCCCGTGCCCGCTCCGCCTCGGAGAGGCGGCTCATCAGGTACAGCCCGCCGCGCACCTTGAACGCGCCAATCGGTTGAAGGTTCTCACATTTGACATAGGTTGTCACGCCAAGGCGCGCGCCGAGTTTCTCGGCTCGCAACAAGGGTGTTGGCGCGAGATGCCGCGAGATCACCTTCCTGGCGCGAAAGACATCGCCGAGCGTCGGGAGCTCGCCAGTCCAGATTTGCGATGATTCGGCGTGTCGAGGTTGCTCGTCAATTTCCACGCAGGGTCTCCAGCTGCACGTCGTTCCAATGCGGCGGTTCCGGACGCTCCGTCCGGGCAGGTCCTGGCGACGTAGCCCCCAGGTGCGTTGCCAAGAGTGTCCGTACACCCAGTCTAGCACCGGAATCTCGATGACAACAGGTGTTCCCTGTTGTCACATACGCACCCAGGCTTACGAACCACCGCGAGGCGCGACGTTGTCGTGATCGACCACGGAGTATACTGCAACCCAGCATGATAGCATCGATTCTCACCGGGGAGCCCCATGACCGAACAGCCACACAGCGCCGCGCGCGCATTCGATATCCAGCTCGCGGAACGCGCCGAGGTCACCGACTCCCTGCTCTGCGTCGGTCTCGACCCTGTACGCGGCCGCATGCCGCTGGGCATCCCGGACAACGCTGCCGGTGTGGTCGAGTTCTGCTCCAGCCTCATCGAGGCGACCGAGGATCTGGCGCTGGCCTACAAACCCAACCTCGCCTTCTTCCTCGCCTACGGCGCCGATGGGCTCGATGCGCTGTATGCGGTGCGCAAGCGCATTCCGAACGATATCCCGATGATCCTGGATTGCAAGGTGGGCGATGTCGGGTCGACCGCCCAGGCCTATGCCAGTGCGTGGTTCGACGAGCTCGGCGCTGACGCCATTACGGTGCATCCCTACCTCGGGGAAGACAGCCTGGAACCATTCCTCGCCCGCCCCGGCAAAGGGGTGATCGTGCTGGCGAAGACGAGCAATGCGGGCAGCGGCGACCTTCAGGACAAGCCGATTACCGGCGACCAGCGCCCGGTGTACCACTACATCGCCGGCCGAGCCGCGGCATGGGATGCCGCCTACCCCGCCAGCGTCGGACTGGTGGTCGGCGCGACCTGGCCAGACCAGCTCCGCTCGATCCGCGAGATCGCACCAGACCTGCCGATCCTGCTGCCCGGCGTCGGCGCGCAGGGTGGAGACGTGGCCGCGTCCGTCCGGGCGGGTCTCCGTCCCGACGGGACAGGGCTGCTGTGTTCTTCATCTCGTGGCATCATGTATGCATCGGCTGGCGCGGACTTCGCCGATGCGGCGCGCGGTGCCGCAATCCGGTTCCGGGACGAGATCAACGCCGCTCGGCTCACGAACATCGCCTGACACGGGGTCCCCGCAAACCGCTTCCCCCGTACACCCGTATGATTGAAGAGGGGCGGTCACAACGCTTCGTCCGATGATGGGTATGGGACAGGGAGAGACAGAGGCATGCAGTCGGTTCACCGACCGGGATATCGTCTCGTGGCCAGAATCGCACTTGCGGTCGTCGCGCTGGTGTTCGGCACCGGCATGACACAGGCTGCGGTCAATGGCACCGATGGGACCGACGGCGCAAAGCAGCTCGACATTGCACCGGAGCTGCTGCCCCCCGATATGGGACAAACCACTCTCGCCGTCGTCGTTCCGGAGACCGGTCATACCCTCAACGGCATGATGCTGGATTACTGGCGCGCCAATGGTGCTGCCTCGGTGTACGGAAACCCGATATCCGAACCCTACCTCGCCCCGAACGGCTACTACAGCCAGGCGTTCGAGCGCGGCATTTTCCAGTATCTACCGGAGGTCCAGTGGACGGATGATCCCACCATCCGCCTCCAGCCCATCGGAAGCACCGAGTTCACGCACGATCGCGACACAACCCGCGCGGACGGGCGCCGCATCGCGGGTGATCGGCGGACCGCCCGCACGACCCCGGCCGTGAACGACCCCGAGCGACAGGCAGCCGTCTGGAATGAAGGCGGGCGGTTCAGCAATGAGACGGGATTCAGCATCTCCGGTCCGTTCGGCGCCTGGTATGACAGCCACGAGGGGTGGTTCTATCTCGGCTCACCCATCTCCGAGCCGTTCCGCCATCGCGGGGTCACGGTCCAGATCTTCCAGAGCGGCCTGCTGATGGAACGGAATGGAACCGTCCTGCCAGCCGCTCTCCCGCGCGAGAATCCCGGCAGATACAGTGTCGACACGTCGCCAGCGTTCCAGATCGGCCTGCCGGCCTACTCCGAAGACCTGTTCGTCACAGCCGGGAACCCCTACGGTATCGATACCACACCCATCGACGGTCGCCGCGCGATCGTCGTCGACATCAGCGAGCAGACGCTCACGGCCTATCAGGGCAACGAGGTGGTTCTGCAGACCCTCGTCAGCACCGGGCTCGCACCCAACGACACCGAGATCGGCGCCTTCCACGTCCGCATCAAGTACCCAATGCAGGATATGCAGGGGTTCACCAATTCCACCGGTGAGGTTGTCTCGGTCGGGTCGGACGAGGGCGAGGGTGAGCGCTACTCGGTCAAGGATGTGCCCAATGTGCTCTACATCAATTATGACGCCGAGGCGCTCCACGGCGCATACTGGCACAACAATTTCGGCAACCGCATGAGCCACGGCTGCATCAACCTGCCGCTCGATGTGGCCGAGTTCATCTACCAGTGGGCGCCACTCGGCACGGCAGTGACGGTGATCGAGTAGCGAGTAAAACGCGCCGTCGGCCGCGGCGCCACCGCAATGCCACTCGCGCACCGTCGCTTCGTTGAGCCGGCCCCGGCGACATGCTACGATTCTGCAACGGACGAGTGAGACCCTGGTTCGTTACCGGTCCCTCGCGCGTATCGCGGTGGCACACACCGCCGATGCACCCTTCACGACAGGCCACCATTGACCGCTGAGACGACGCACGCCACCGCCACCGGGCAGGATGTTCGCACCCGCCAACATCCCGCTCGGATTGTGGCGTTCGTCAACCAGAAGGGCGGCGTCGGCAAAACCACCAGCACGGTCAACATCGCCGCCGCCCTGGCGCTGCATCACACCCGGATTCTGGTCGTCGACATCGATCCGCAGGGAAACGCGACCTCGTCGTTCGGGATCGACCGTCACAGCCTGGAAGCCACACTCTATGACGCCCTGGTCGGCGATGTCGAACCCGCCGACTCAATCGTCCCGGAGGTGCGTGCGTGTATCGACCTCCTCCCCGCCACGCCGGTCCTGGCCGGCGCCGAAGTGGAGCTTGTCGACCAACCACGACGTGAACACCGGCTTGCCAGCACCCTGCAGGCGGTCCGGAACAATTACGACGTCGTGCTCATTGACAGTCCGCCGTCGCTCGGGTTGCTGACCGTCAACGCGTTGACCGCGGCGAATGGCGTCGTCATCCCGGTCCAGTGCGAATACCTGGCGCTCGAAGGCGTGAGCCAGGTGCTGGCGACCATCGACCTGATCCGCCGGGGGCTGAATCCCACACTCGAGCTACTGGGGGTGTTGATGACCATGTACGATGGTCGCACCCGACTCTCGGCGCACGTGGTCGAGGAGGTGCGCCGCTACTTTCCAGATCACCTGTTTTCCGCCGTCATTCCGCGTTCGGTGCGGCTGGCCGAGGCCCCCAGCTACGGCCAGGTCATCGCCGAGTACGATCCAGCGTCTCGCGGCGCTGTCGCCTACGCCGAGGTGGCCGCGGAGCTCCGCGACCGCCTCGCCACCTTCGAGTAGTTCGATTCACGCAAGGAGTCACCTGTGAGCCAGACCTCGATCCCCGACCCCACGAAACGCTCTCGCGGTATCAGCGACAACGGCCACCGCGATGGCCAATTGCGATCCGACAAGTTCACCGGGATCGGCCTCACATTCGACGATGTGCTGATCCTGCCCGCTCATTCGGAAGTGATGCCGGCGACGCTTTCCACTGCCACCACGTTGACGCGAGATATCGACCTCAACATCCCTATCCTCTCCGCGGCGATGGATACGGTGACCGAAGCGCGGCTGGCCATCGCGCTGGCGCGCGAGGGCGGCATCGGCGTGATCCACCGCAATCTCACCATCGGGGAACAAGCCGAGGAGGTCGACAAGGTCAAGCGGTCGGAATCCGGCATGATCGTCGAGCCGGTAACCCTGACACCGGACGACCTGGTGAGCGACGCCGAGTCTGTCATGGCGCGGTACCACATCAGCGGCGTCCCGATCACCGACACCGATGGCAAGCTTGTCGGGATCCTCACCAATCGTGACCTGCGCTTCATCAACGATGTCTCGCAGCGTATCGGCGACGTCATGACGAAAGAAAACCTCATCACCGCGCCACTTGGCACCACCCTCGACCAGGCGAGCTCGATCCTGCATCAGCATCGTGTCGAGAAGCTCCCGGTGGTGGATGCCAACGGGTACCTCACCGGCCTGATCACGGTGAAGGACATCCAGAAGAAGATCGAATACCCGAACGCCACCAAGGACGACCGCGGGCGACTCCGGGTCGCGGCCGCCAT
>JAUIGA010000045.1 GCA_030430125.1 Chloroflexia bacterium
CTGGGCTCCGGTACACGAGGCTGCGCACGTCGACGCGTTCGCCGTCGAACACGGATGGCCGGTGGTCCTCAAGGCGGTCCGGGGTGGATACGACGGGCGCGGCGTGTGGATCGTCGACGGTCCCGATGCGGCCGCCGAGGTCGTTTCTGGCGCGCGGGAGCGCGGCACCGAGCTGCTGGCCGAGGCGCACCAGGCTCTGGACGGAGAATTGGCCGTCCTGGTTGCCCGCAACGCATCCGGCGACTGCCGCGTCTATCCCGCCACCGAAACGGTGCAGCGGGACGGCATCTGCCACGAGCTCCACATCCCGGCGCGGTTCGGTGAGGAGGTGGCTCGCGAGGCTGAATCGCTGGCGGCACGCATTGCCGCGATGATCGGCGCGACCGGCATCCTCGCGATCGAGTTCTTCGTGGTTGGCGGGCGGGTGCTGATCAACGAACTGGCGCCTCGCCCCCACAACTCCGGTCACTGGACCATCGAGGGGACGGGAGTTTCGCAGTTCGAGCAGCACCTGCGCGCGGTGCTGGACTGGCCACTCGGCTCGACCGCGACCGTTGCCCCCGCGGTGGTGACGTGGAACCTGCTCGGCCCCGACGACGGCGGCGACCCATTCGCCAGAATCCCGGCGGCGCTTTCCGCCTCCGACGCGCACATCCACTGGTACGGAAAGGCGAGCCGGCCAGGCCGGAAGATCGGGCATGTCACCGCCCGCGCGGACGCACCGGACGACGCGTGCCGCAGCGCTGAGGCGGCGTGGTCGGTCCTGATGCATGGGGAGAGAAACGAGGCATGAGCCAGCAGCCACTGGTCGGGGTCGTGATGGGGAGCGATTCCGACCTGCCGACGATGCAGGCGGCGATTGACGCGCTCGACGAGTTCGGGGTTTCGAGCGAGGTGCGCATCCTCAGCGCGCATCGCACACCCGACGAGATGCTCGCCTACGCGCGGGAGGCGGCCGGGCGCGGCGTCCGGGTCATCATAGCCGGGGCCGGCGGCGCTGCCCACCTGCCTGGCATGATCGCCTCGGCGACGACGCTGCCCGTCGTTGGCGTGCCGGTCATCGCAACGGCCATGGCGAGCATGGCGGGCGTCGATGCCCTGCTGTCGATGGTCCAGATGCCCGGCGGCGTGCCGGTGGCGACGGTGGCGATCGGCAATGCGAAGAATGCAGGATTGCTGGCGGTGCGTATCCTGGCGACCGCCGACGATGGGCTCCGGATCAAAATGGAGCAGTTTCAGCAGCAGATGGGTGACACCGTGCGCGGCAAGGATCGCGCACTTCGGGCCAGGGATTGACCCGGCGATCAGTCCTGGAGCAGATCGACCCAGGCCGCGAGATTGTGCAACAGCTCTTCGACCAGCTGGCGGGACGTCTGGTCGGTGAGCTCGCCCAACTGGTTGAACTTGTCGGCGGCGAAGGTGACGTAGACCTCCGGTTCCGGTACCGGCACCATGCCGATCGCCGTCGCGATTTGTCGCAGGTGCAGCTGACCGCGCATGGTGCCGGATCGACCCACGGCGGCCCCCATAATCGCCAGCGGCTTGCCCCGCAGCACTGATCGCCCGGTGGGCCGGGCGGCCCAGTCGAGCGCGTTCTTGAGCACCCCCGGTATTGAATACGAGTACTCCGGCGTGCAGATCAGCACGGCGTCGGCGCGGTCCAGCTGCGCGCGGAAGTCACGCACCACGGCTGGATTGCCGCGCTGCTCGATATCCTCGCTGAAATACGGCAGGTCGTGGATGGTCACCTCGTAGAGGTGGATCGAATCGGGTCGCAGCAGCATCGCCGACCGCAGCAAACCCCGGTTGTAGGAATTGCGCCGCAGGCTGCCAATGAGCGCGGCCACCTCGATACGTCGCTCCGACACGCTGTACCCTCTCCCCTCCATCGGTACCCGTGCATCACGAGTGGTACCGCAACGATGCAATCCACCGTCACGGCGATTTCAAATTTGCCTCTGCCGGACAAGCAGCAATGTCCCCGCGAAACCGAGGCGGGACCGGGCGCGGCCACACCCGGTCCTGCCTCGCCGTTACGCGTCGAGCAGGCGCCGCAGCACCGCCGGCAGGATACCGCCATTGCGGTAATAGGTCACGTCCACATTGCTGTCGACCCGCGCCAGCACCTCGAACGAGAACGCTGAGCCGTCCGGTCGCACAGCATCGACCCGGAGCGTCGCGCCCGGCGCCAGGTTGGCGTCGAGGTCCCGAATCGAGAACGACTCCTCGCCGGTGAGCCCCAGGCTCTCCGCGCTGTCACCTTCAAGGAATTGCAGCGGCAGCACGCCCATACCGACCAGGTTCGAGCGATGGATACGCTCGAAGCTCTCGGCGATGACGGCCTTCACGCCGAGCAGCAACGTCCCCTTGGCCGCCCAGTCGCGCGACGACCCGGTACCGTATTCCTTGCCGGCGATGACGATGAGGTCGGTGTCATCCGCCATGTACTTCTCGGACGCCTCGTAGATCGGCATTTCCTCGCCGGTGGGCAGGTACCTGGTCCAGTTGCCCTCCTTGCCCGGTGTCAGCAGGTTGCGCAGCCGGATGTTGGCGAAGGTACCGCGGATCATGACCTCGTGGTTGCCGCGCCTCGACCCGTACGAGTTGAAGGCCCGCCGCTCGACATCATGGTCGGTCAGGTACTGCCCCGCCGGACTCGCCGGCGCGATGGCGCCGGCCGGCGAGATGTGATCGGTGGTGACCGAATCGCCCATCAATGCCAGCACGCGCGCGTCGACGACATCGGCCACGGGTGCCGGCTCCGGTGTCAGGTCGGTGAAGAATGGCGGCTCCTGCACGTAGGTGGAGGCCGCGTCCCACTCGTAGAGCGCGCCTTCGGGCACCGGCAGGGTACGCCATCGCTCGTCGCCCTCGAAGACCGATCCATACTCCTCGCGGAACATATCGGCGTCGACCGACGTGCCCATGACCTCCCGGACCTCGGCCTCGGTCGGCCAGATCTCCTCCAGGAACACCGGATCGCCGTTGGGGTCGTAGCCCAGCGGCTCGGTGGTCAGGTCGATGTCGACACTGCCGGCCAGCGCGTAGGCGACGACCATCGGCGGCGAGGCGAGGAACGATGCCCGCACCTGCGGGTGGATGCGCCCTTCGAAGTTGCGGTTGCCCGACAGCACCGAGGCGACGATCAGGTCGTTCTCCTCGACAACCTTCGCGACCGGCTCCGGCAGCGGCCCGCTGTTGCCGATGCACGTCGTGCAGCCATACCCGACGACGTGGAACCCGAGCGCGCTCAGGTACGGCATCAACCCCGACTTCTCCAGGTACCGTGTCACCACCTGGGAGCCCGGCGCCATGCTGGTCTTGACGTACGGCTGGCTGTCCAGCCCGCGCTCCACCGCCCGCTTCGCCAGCAGCCCGGCGCCAATCATGACCGATGGGTTGGAGGTGTTGGTGCACGATGTGATCGCGGCGATGGCGACCGAGCCGTGGTGCATGCGCGATTCGGCGCCGTCGACGGACACCGGCACCTCACCGAACTTCTGCATGAACGGCGAGACCGGGGCTTCCGCCACCGCGGTGGCGGAGACATCGGACATCGACGCGACCCCTCCGGCCGTCGCCGCGGGCGGATCGCTGGCGGGGAAGGACTCTGCCGCCTCCTCGTCGTAGCCCTGCAGGCTGTCGATCGTGCAGGCGCCGTCGAAGCACTCGGAGTAGGCGGTGCGAAAGATCTCCTTGACCTTGCCGAGCGCGACGCGGTCCTGCGGACGGCGCGGACCGGCGAGACTCGGCTCCACCGTGCCAAGATCGAGCTCCAGCAACTCGTCGAACTCGGGATCCGGTGTGCTGTCGGTGCGGAAGAGCCCCTGCTCCTTGCAGTACCGCTCAACCAGCTCGACCTGATCGTCGTCGCGACCGGTCAACCGCAGGTAGGCCAGGGTTTCGTCGTCGACCGGGAAGAGGCCCGCCGTTGCGCCGTACTCCGGCGCCATGTTGGCGAGCGTGGCGCGGTCGGCCAACGTAAGGTTGCTGAGCCCGGTGCCGCAGTACTCCACGAACCGCCCGACGACCCCGTGCTTGCGCAGCATTTCGGTTACGGTCAGCACGAGGTCGGTCGCGGTCGCGCCGGCACGCAGCGACCCGGTGAACTTGACGCCAACGACATCCGGCCGCAACAGGTACAGCGGTTGCCCGAGCAGCACCGCCTCGGCCTCGATGCCGCCCACGCCCCAACCGAGCACCCCGAGACCGTTGATCATCGTGGTGTGGCTGTCGGTGCCGACAAGCGTATCGGGGAACGCGACGGTCTCGCCGTCGATTTCCCTGGTCGCAACCACGGGCGCGAGGTATTCGAGGTTCACCTGGTGCACGATGCCGGTGCCCGGCGGCACCACGCGGAAGTCCTCGAAGGCTTTCTGGCCCCATCGCAGCAGCGCGTATCGCTCGCCGTTGCGCTCGTACTCGAAGTCGACGTTGCGGGCGAAGGCAAGCATGGTGCCGAAGCGATCGACCTGCACCGAGTGATCGATAACGAGGTCGGCAGGCACCAGCGGGTTGATCTTCGTGACATCACCGCCGAGGCGGGCCATCGCCGAGCGCATCGCGGCGAGGTCCACGACCGCCGGCACGCCGGTGAAGTCCTGCAGGACCACGCGGGCGGGCAGGAACGGAAGCTCGCCAACAGCCATCTCCCCGGACGGCGACCACCCAGCCAGCGCCTTGAGATGCGCCTCTTCGGCGAACTCGCCGCCATAGTTGCGCAAGACGTTCTCGAGCAGGATGCGCACGGTGAAGGGCAACCGGTCGATCGAGTCGAGCAGTCCGGCTTCGACGAGTTTCTGGAGGCGATACACGGTCACGCTGGCGCCTGCGCTCGTCGTCAGCGTTGAGCGGGCGCCGAGCGGGTCCACCGTGCTGCGGGTGACATCGCTCATGGGGTAGTCCTTTCGGAAATTGGCGACGCGATCCGACAGTGGCACGCGTCACACCGGAGACGCACAGGCACGCCGGTCCATCCAGATGGGTGCGACATGGCGGCGATCCTGCACGCTATCTGCCCCTATCTTACGCCAACTCCACCGGCGCCACGCATGGAATCGCCACCAATCAGTAGCGCCATCCGCAACCGTATCTTTCCCGCCACCCTTCGGCGCGTTGACTGGTACGAGGCAACTGGGTACCATCAATTCAACCCGGCGCACAACCGCCGACATGTCAACCAAATCTGGCGTGCATCGCCAGGCCGTGCCGAACCCGATGATGACGGTTCATCCGGGTCTGGTTTGCCGATGTGCGTCGTCGTGCTTGCAAGAAGGATTGCTCCTGTTGAACATCAGTGACACGCCGGCATGGCTGATATTCCCGATCACCGTGTTGATCATCGGGCTGATGATCGAGCTCGGTTTCCGCCTTGGGTTTTCGGTTCAACGAAAGACCGAGGACGAAAAGGAATCCTCTGTTTCCGCGGTCACAGCCTCTGTGCTGGCCCTTCTTGCGTTCATTCTGGCGTTTACGTTTGGCATCGTGTCTGACCGATACGACGCTCGCAAGGCGCTGGTGCGGGAACAGGCAATCACGATCAGCACCGCCTATGCGCGCACGGATTTCCTGCCAGATGCCGACCGCACCGAAGCTCAGGACATGTTCCGATCGTATATGGACGCGCTCCTGGCCGCGGCGGAGCAGGAAAACAGCGACGCTCGCCCGGATCTGATTGCCGAGATGAACCAGATCAATACGGACCTGTGGGCCATGGGCGTCGAGCACGCGCGCCAGGACCCAGGTTCCGAGATGATCGGGCTGTACATGGATTCCCTGAACAGTATGAGCGACGTGCAGGCACTCCGGGACGCCGTCGCGCTCCAGGCCAAAATCCCAAATGAAATCTGGATCGCGCTGTACGCGCTCATCCTCCTGGCGATGGTGGCAATTGGCTACCAAACGGCAATCGCCAAATCGAGACGAAGCTGGACGCTTCTGCTGCTGGCACTGTCCTTCTCCACCGTCGTGGCGCTGATCGCCGTGCTCGACAATCCGGACAGCCGCATTCTCCACATCTCCCAGCAACCCCTGATCCAGGTGCAGGAATCCATGACCGAGGAGCCAGCGACCTGATTGGCCCGCTTCGAGAAGCAACCAGCGAGCCGTCGGCCACCGGGCAACGTCAATTCATCAGTGTTGCGCGTCGGAGCCTGCTCGGGTCGAAACGATGCACGGACCGGTCAGCAGTGAGGACGGGTCGTCGCTCCGCAACGCAACCGCTACGCCTGCGAAACGTCGCCTGCCAGCGTTGAGGCTTGAGCCTGCATGCGCTCCATCGCTCGCTCAACCTCGTTGGGAAAACGATGCTCGAAATCGAGAATACCCACCCACTCGGGCCGCACGAAGAGCCGCGCCATGGTGGGGAAAGCATGGCCGATCGTCTCAACCCAGGCTGCACCACCATCATCACCGAGGGCGCGTTTTGCCGCGTCGTCATACTCCGGTGGAACGCCCTCGAAGAGTTCGGAGCGAATGGCAAGGACCTTGTAGGGCATCGTATCGGTGTTCATGGTCACCGCGACCCTGGTGCCGTCCGGGAGCGCCTGCATTTTCGGCGCGTTGGGCGGACCGCCGAACACCAGTTCCGATCCGTTCCAGTGGAACCAAACCGGTGACAGCCGAGGCGTGCCGTCGGTCCAGTTGTAGGCAAGACGTGCCGGAAGGGATGACTGGAGCAACTTCTGCGCGACCGGGTCGTAGAGAAGATCGAGTGAACCCTGCTGCGTCGGTATGGCGGCCTCCCATTGGCATTTGCGCGGCTTCCAGGATTGTCGATTGAGGCTACCCAAGCCAGATCATGCACTTCGCATTATGGAATGTCAATACCCAGGGTTCGAACCATTCCCGAAGCCATCAAATGATTCAGGGGCGTCCTCTTTCAGGACGCCCCTGGACCAACAGTGTGACCGGATTTGCCAACCCAACAACCGGGAGGACACAAGGTTCTCCCCTACGACACCACCACCCGCTGGAAGCGTTTCTTGCCGGCGCGGAGTATGACGGCCGTCGCCTCGCCCAGCAGGGTCGCAAAGGACTGGTCGACATCCTCGACCTTCTCGTCACCAGCGTGCAGGCCGCCCTGCTGCGCCAGCCGCCGCGCCTCGCCGCGCCCCTTCGCCAGCCCGGCTTTCACAAATGCGTCGGCTATTGTGAAAGCGTCGGTCACCTCACCTGCCGGGATGTCGACCGTCGGCAGCGAGTCATCGTCAGCAGACACCGTTTGACGTCCACTGAAGAGTCGCTTCGACGCTTCCTCCGCCTGCCGGGCCTCCCCGATGCCGTGCGCAAGCGCCGTGGCCTCCAGCGCGAGCACCCGCTTCGCCTCGCGAAGCGCCTCGCCCTGGACCGACACCAGGTCAGCGATCACCTCGTTCGGCAGGAAGGTGAACATCTTCAGGTAGGTCTCGACCATCGCGTCGTCGGTGTTCACCCAGTACTGGAAGTAGTCGTAGGGCGAGAACATCCCCGGGTCGAGCCAGACGCGCACCCCGCTGCCGGTCTTGCCCATCTTCTCGCCACTGGCGGTGGTGATCAGCGGGCAGACCAGCGCGTACGCCTTGCCCTGGTCGGCTCGGCGCACGAGGTCAACCCCGGCAACGATGTTGCCCCACTGGTCTGAGCCGCCGAGCTGCAGACGGCAGCCCTGCGTGCGGAAGAGATGCAGGAAGTCGTACGCCTGCACCAGCCGGTAATTGAACTCGACAAAGTTCAACCCGGTCGTCTCCAGCCGCTGCCGGTACGTCTCGGCGGCCAGCATCTCGTTCACCGAGAAATGACGGCCAATGTCGCGCAGGAAGGGGATGTACTGCAGTCCCAGCAGCCAATCGGCATTGTTGAGCGACACGGCCGCCGGGTTGTCGCCGAACTGCCCACCCTCGTAGTCGAGGTAGCGCTGCAGCTGCACCGTGATGGCGGCGATGTTGGTGGCGAGATCCTCCTCGCGGATCAACTCCCGCGCCGATGTGCGGCCGCTGGGGTCGCCCACCATCGCCGTGCCACCCCCGCCGAGCGCGATCGGACGGTGCCCGAGGCGCTGCAGGGTACCAAGCATCATGATGCCGACCATGTGCCCCGCGTGGAGCGACGGCCCGGTCGGATCGAACCCCTGATAGAGCGTGACCGGCCCCTGATCGAACAGCTCTCGCAGCCCGTCTTCGTCGCTGATGTCATAGACGAAGCCGCGCGATCGCATGTAGTCGACCGGGTTGACCCCCGCCTCGCGAGCGAGAATCGGGGCGCTGGGGTGCCCGATCGCGGTGGTCTCAAACATGGTGGCGCGTGCGGTGGTCTCCGTCATTGCTGTCTTTCTCTACGGTAAACATCCAACTTGATACTCCCCAAAGCTGAGAGTAGATGCCCAACCCGGAGAGTACTTTGGCATCAGTGTACCAACCGGACGGCGCATCCCCGCAGGACACTTGCCGACGATGCGCGACCTCCAATTCTGAACGGGTGATCCACATTGCCAATTGGGATGTCCCGGTGCTCTGGTAGCGGAGGTCTTGCCCGCGCTCACCAGCCCAATGGAGACCAGCGCTGGCGCGGGCAATGGCCTCCCCTACATTCCACTGGCGTTGAAAGCACGATCCTACGATCCGGCGAGGAACGCCTCGACGACTCTCGGCAACGTGTTCCAATCCGCCTGGTAAACCCACATGCCGTTGTCGAGCGTGCCGCCGGCAAGCTGGTCGGCGATGGTCAGGAACGCGATATCCTCCCGGCGCAGGGATGGCGCCAGGGCGATGAGCGATAGCTGCACATCTGGCGGGATGTTCGTCTGGACGGCGTCCCTGACCGCGGCGACGAGACCGGGCAGCGCGGTGACGACACCGGGTTGCCGCACCCTGTCGAGCAGAGCCGCCAGCACGAGCTGCTGCCGCATCACGCGCCCGTCGTCGCCATCCATGTTGCGGGTGCGCACGAACCGCAGGGCGGACTCGCCGTCCAGCGTTTGCACCCCGGCCGGCCACAACCACAGCCCCGGCTCCTCGACCTCGAACACCGGGTCGACCACCTCGTAGGGGTTGTCGACCTCGACGCCGCCGAGGGCATCGATGACCTGGGCGAACCCGTCGAAGGTCGTGGTGGCGACGCCGTCGATCGCCAGCCCGAAGTTGTGGCCCACGGTGTCGGCCAGCAGCTCCGCGCCGCCATCCCAGCTCTCGCCGGCTCCGTAGAAGCCGTGGTGGAAGGCGCGAGTGATCTTATCCATGCCGAATCCGGGAATTTCGACATAGAGATCGCGCGGGATCGACACGATCCGCACCGTGCCGATCTCAGGGTTCACGCCCGCCACCATGAGCACATCGCTGTTTCGCTCGTCGAACCCCTCCCGGACGTCGAGCCCGGCGGCGATGAACGTGAGGGCCGATCCGGCATCCTGGCGGGCAGTCGCGCCACCGGGTCCGGCAATCGCGAGCACGGCCGAAACCACCCCCACCTGCACAAAACGGCGACGTGTGTGTACGGTTGATGCGAGAATGCGTGGCATGGCACGATGGGCTCCCGCGAGACCGGTGGGGCTTGCCGGCCCGGCTTGACGGCGGCACGAACGATGGCGCGGCGACGTTCCCCGGTCATCATACCGCGTGCATCATCTTCGACCGGGCGCACCATGCCTGGCCCGGTACCAAGGAGCAAGGACACGATGTCCCAGGTTCGCGTCTACGGTCACCGACAGGCCCTCACCGCCCATCGCGATGCCCTCTCGGCGTGCATTCATGCGTGCCTGGTCGAGGCGCTGGGGCTGCCCCCATCGCAGAAGTTCCAGCGATTCATCCCGCTGGATGATGGCGATTTCATCCACCCCGACGACCGAACCGGCGCCTACACGATCATCGAGATCAGCATGTTCGCCGGCCGGTCGGAGGCGACCCGGCGTCGCCTGATCCGCCTCCTGTTCGAGCGGATCGAGCGCGACGTCGGTATCTCGCCGCAGGATGTGGAGATCACCATCTTCGAGTCGCCGGCGGCGAATTGGGGCATTCGCGGTCGCTGCGGCGACGAGCTCACGCTGGACTATGCGGTCGAGGTGTAGCGCGCCGAGCCAGCAGATTGCAACCATCCAACACGTCGCGTACGTAAACCTGGAATAGGAGAAAGGCACGAAACCATGAGCATCGACTGGCTGCGGAATTTCGACGAGGCGGTCGCCACCGCTCGCAAGCGACGCGCGCCGATCCTGATCGACGTCTACCAGGACCACTGAGAGGGTTGTGACAAGCTGGATGCCGTGACGTATCCAGATCACCGTGTGCAATCCGCCATCACCGAGCGCTTCGTCCCGCTCAAGCTCCACCTGCTCGACGACCGGCAGGTCACCCGGCCGTTCCAGGTGTTCTGGACGCCGACGATCCTGATCGGCGACCGCAGTGGCAAGGTTCGCTATACATCCGTGAACTACCTGCCGCCGGACGAGTTCCTGGATGTGCTCGACATCGGCGAGGCGCTGGTCGCGATGCGCTGGCGGGACCATGACACCGCGATCGC
Organism: Chloroflexia bacterium; assembly: GCA_030430125.1. Classification (GTDB taxonomy): domain Bacteria; phylum Chloroflexota; class Chloroflexia; order Thermomicrobiales; family UBA6265; genus JACCVC01. The sequence goes on from JAUIGA010000045.1 coordinate 10,492, forward strand.
CGCGCTCGGTCGTGTCGACGAGCGGCGACAGGACGGACCATTGAACGCCGAAGCACTCTACTGGCTGGGCATCACCGAGTATTTTCGGCAGAACCGCAGCTCGCAGGCCTCGCACGCCGTCTGGGATGAGCTGATCGAACGCTTCCCGGACTCGATCTGGGCGAAGCGCGTACCGTAGGGGTGGCCGGCATCGTTCGGCAGGGAAACGTGACTGGCATACCAGGTGGGTCGGTAGGCTCGCCCCTCCGTGGGCGAGCGCGGCGTTTCCCTCAGCGAACGGGCTCCGGCGACCAGTGACGCCAATGGCACGTCCAGACCCCGCATCCCCTGCCCGGGCACGGTGACCCGGGCCTACCCAATTGTCGACATTGCCCGCGCGGGACACTGGCGAGGACGACGACCGGCGGCGCAGGCCACTCGCCCCTACAGAATCCTGGATCCGGATCACCCAGCCAGGATCTTCTCGATGTACTCCCGGTGGTCATCGAAATGGCTACACCCGTCACTCATCAGGATCTCCATGAACGGCACCTCCCGCCGCTGCTCCCGCGTGTCCGCGGCCAGCGCGCTCGACGGCTGCAACAGAACGTCGAACTCCGTCTGGCGTACGACCGCGACAAGCTCCTCATGTACGGCGCGGGCGTTCGCCATCACCGCATCGTAGGGGCTGCCGGCCGTCTGGTCGCGAACGATCTGGTTGAGCGGATCGAAATCCAGCAGGAATTGCTCATCCGTCACGCCGAGCCCCTCGTGGCGCGTTTTCCCCTGCAGGGGATAGAGCGCGGTCTTCTCCCACGCGGTCACGTGCGCGAGGTGGTCGAGCGCGGTCCAGCCAACCGGGTCACGCTTCGCGGAATAGGCCTCCTTCGGGTACGCGGTCATCGTCGCCATCAGGCGTTGCCATGCCGCATCGATCTCCTCCAGCAGACCGTCAATGGTCAATCCCTGATAGTTCTCCGCTGCCATCGACTACCCCTTTCTCAACGCTGCGGACACAAGCGGTACTGCCTCAATGGAACGATGGAAGGGGTCCAGATGTAAAATCAGCCTCCCGTCACCTGTCGCACGATCCAGATCGTGCCGACGCCAGCCAGCATCGCGATCAACAGGTTGCCCCGCCACCTCATCGCCAGCGCGGTTGCAGCGAGCGCGATCACCCCGGCGACCCCCTCCGCCAGTACGGCCGGGACCACCAGCGCGGTGAGCACGGCGCCCGGCAGATAGGCGAGCATCACCGCGACACGCGGCGAGAGCGTGATGCGACCCATGATCCAGTATCCGCCCGCGCGGGTGGCGTACGTGACGACCGCCATGAGCAGGATCGCGAGCAGCGCCTCGGGATGAATGCTCATGCGGGCGGCTCCTTCGACGCGACCGTCGCCACCTTGTCCGGGTCGACGGTCAATGCCGCGACGACCACACCCGACACCGCGCCGATCATGATGTACCAGGTGCCCGGCAGCCATTGGTATGCCAGCCAGGCGGTAATGCCGGCCGTCGTCCACGGCACCAGGTCGAACCGGCTCTGCCAGGTGCCGAACAACATTGCCGCGAAGATCGCGGCGAAGGCGAAATCGAGCCCGACCGCCGCTGGATCACCGATCTGGCTGCCCAGCATGAATCCGATCGCGGTGGCCGGCACCCACCCGATCGGCAACATCGTCAACACGCCCATCAGGAACCCGGCATCGCGCTCCCCGCGGGCATAGCGGTTCATCGCCACCGCCCAGCCCTCGTCCGCCATGATGTGCAGCCACGGATACACGCGGCGCGCGGGATAGCCATCGAGCCACGGCCGCAGGGCCGCGCCGAGCAACAGCAGGCGGAGGTTGATCAACACTGTGGTGATGACGATGGCCGCAACCGGCAGCGGGTAGCTCCACAGGTCGAGCGCGGCGGTCTGGGCGGCGCCGGCGAAGACGATGGTGTTCATCAGCACCACTTCAAGCAGCGTCAACCCGACCTGCCGGGCCAGCACACCGAAGACCATGCCATAGGCGGCGACGCTGAGGGCCACCGGGAAGCCCGCCAGCAAGCCACGTCGATATCCGGCGCGGGTCCACGGATTTCGATTGCCTGGCGCCGCATCCTGGCTGTTTTGCACCGAGGTTTCCGCGGTTGCCTGCACGACACCATCCAATCGAAGCTACCGGCCGGGACGCGTCGCCGGTCGCGCCGCCACCAATGTGAGTACACTCGTTGCGGATTAACGACGTTGGCTCAAGCCAGGATGCAGATACCCATGACCGACCCGAATCGCCAGGCACTCGGCGAACGACTCAAGCCGCTCGTCCGCGATATCCCCGACTTTCCGCAAGCGGGGATCATGTTCCGCGACATTACCACGTTGCTGGCCGATGGCACGGCGTTCAGGCAGGCCGTCGACGGCATGGCGGAAGGCTTCACCGGTATCGACAAGGTGGTGATCATCGAAAGCCGCGGCTTCATCCTCGGCACACCGATCGCCTACGCGCTCGGTGCCGGGGTGGTGCCGGTGCGCAAGCCGGGACGACTGCCCGCCCCGACCTACGCCGAGGCCTATTCGCTGGAGTACCGGAACGACGAGCTGGAGATCCACCAGGATGCGATCCTGCCCGGCGAGCAGGTGTTGATCGTCGACGACCTGCTGGCAACCGGCGGCACCGTCGCGGCGACGATCCGCCTGGTCGAGCGCCTCGAAGGCAAGGTGGCCGGTGTCAGCGTCCTCGCCGAGCTCAGCGACCTTCGTGGTCGCGATCGCGTTCCCGGATACCGGGTGCACAGCCTCATCGTCTATTGACGCGACGCCTCCCGCAATGGTCGGCTTGGTATGTGGAAGTTCAGAAACATGTGAGACGGCGGCGATGATGAAGTGAGGGGATCGACCCGGGTATCTTGGTGGTGCTGAATCGACCAGGATACGGAAGGAGATCCCCTC
>JAUIGA010000294.1 GCA_030430125.1 Chloroflexia bacterium
AGATCGACGTGGAGGAAGGCGCCGACATGGTCATGGTCAAGCCGGCGTTGCCGTATCTCGACGTGATTCGCGCCGCGCGGGAGCGGTTCGATCTCCCGCTTTCCGCCTATAACGTGTCCGGAGAATATGCGATGGTCAAGGCCGCGGCCGAGCGAGGCTGGATCGATGAGCAGCGGGTGACCCTGGAGGCACTGCTGTCGATGAAGCGGGCAGGCGCCGGCCGAATATTCACCTATCACGCGAAGGAGGCGGCCCGATGGCTGCAGGAAGCTTGACGGCAATGACCGGGAGGGATCGGTTCCTCGCGACCCTTCGTGGCGACCAGCCCGATCGGACCCCGGTCTGGTTCATGCGGCAGGCCGGACGGTGCCTGCCGGAGTATCGCGAGCTGCGCTCGCGGCATCCCTTCCTCGAGGTGGCGCGGACACCGGAGCTGGCGGTCGAGGCAACGCTCATGCCGATCGTTCGGTTCGGGGTCGATGGTGCCGTGTTGTTTGCGGACATCATGCTGCCGCTGGAAGGGATGGGGGTGCCGTTCGAGATTCGGCCTGGCGTTGGCCCGGTGATCGCCGATCCGCTTCGCAGCATCGAGGCTGTCAATGCTCTCCGCATCGTCGAGCCGGAAGAGGGGACACCGTACGTTCTCGATGCCCTGCGGTTGCTCAAGGGGAAACTCGGGGACAGGGCGGCGGTGCTCGGGTTCGCCGGGGCACCGTTCACACTCGCCTGTTACCTGGTCGAGGGGCGCCCCACGAAGGAGTACCCGACGACCAAGGCATTGATGTACGGCAATCCGGATCTCTGGCACAGGCTGATGGAGACACTTACCGATGTCACCATCAGGTATCTGCACGGCCAGGCGCGGGCCGGCGCCGATGTCGTGCAGCTCTTCGATTCGTGGCTCGGACTGCTGGACGATGCATCCTACAGGAAGTACGTACAACCGTACACCGCCAGGATCTTCGAGGCGATGCGTGGCGTCGTCCCGACCATTCACTTCAGTACCGGCACGGTGCAATTGCTGGAGGCGATCGGCGAGACGGGGCCGGATGCCGTGAGTGTCGACTGGCGCTTGCCGGTCGATGATGCGTGGAAGCGCCTCGGGTACAGGACGGGCATCCAGGGCAACCTGGATCCGGCGCGGCTCATGGCCGGGTGGGATGTGATTCGGAACGGGGCGGACGACATTCTTCGCCGGGTCGGTAACCGCCCTGGACACATCTTCAATCTTGGTCACGGCGTGATGCCGGAAACCGACCCGGACAAGCTCGCTCGGCTGGTGCGACACGTGCACGAGGTCACCGCCAGGTAGCGAGGCGTCGGGGCCTGATCGACGCGGTTCGAATCGGTCATGGTCGCGTGGCCCCAGGTTTCCTGACAACACTGCGTATCGGTTCATCGACACTGACGTTCGTATGCCCTGCGGTCAATCTGGCCGCAGGGTGTTTCTTTGTGAGATCCGTACCAGAGGGAATTGACGACGACGATCGCCGAGGTAGTGGCGCTGGACGATTCATCACCTTATCATGTGATAAGGTGATGACCATGTTGGGAGGTGATGCAATTGGCGGAGCGATCGCGGCGACGCATTGCGGGCGCTGGGCGAGCGGAAATCCTGACGGTGGCGCGGCAGTTGTTCATGGCGCGAGGGTATCGGGCCGTATCGACACGCGATATCGCTGCCGCCGTTGGCATGACACAACCCGCGCTCTATCACCATTTCTCGGGGAAAGAGGCCCTCTATGTCGCGGTGCTCGAGGATGAGCTCGCGAGGCGATCTGCGGAGATGTGGGAGGTGGCACGGCTCGAGGTGTCGCCCTCAGAGCGATTGGCGACGATTGCCGAGCGAATCGCCACCCGATCGAGGCACGATCTGTCGCAAATGTTCCACGACCTGCGCACCGAGGTTTCAGGTGGGACGAGAGCTCGAATTGGCGCCGGGTTTCGTGACGCCATGCTGCGTCCGATGGTCGTGATCCTGGACGACATGATTGCGCGGGGGGCGATCGGTTCGCCAGAAGTGACGGGACTCAGCGTACCTGAAATGGCGATGTTCGTGCTCGGTGTGATCCGGATGCTGACTGAGGTTGAATCCGGACCGGCCCGCGGACGCCAGCGATCTCCCGGAGAGGTAGGGCAGATCACCGTCCGCCTCGTGACGTTGGGGCTTGCGGAGTCCAGGACCCCGTGACCAGTTGGATTCAGTCGATCGAGAGGGACCATTCATCATGCTGCGACGACTGACAGACGTTTCGTCCAATCCACGCGGGAAGTGGGTCGTCATCCTTCTCTGGATCGTGCTTGCAGGCGTTGTCGTTCCGCTGTCGCCGATGTTGTCGGAGGTGACCGACAACGACTCCGCCAACTTCCTGCCCGATGGCGCCGAGTCGACGAAGGTACAGGAGTTGGTCGACGAGCGATTTCCTCGCGACACAACCCCTGCAATCATCGTCTTTCACAACCCGGAT
>JAUIGA010000046.1 GCA_030430125.1 Chloroflexia bacterium
CCGCGGCGCGGCTCACCCGGCTCGCGGGTGAACGAAACCAGGAGCAGCGTGCCGCCTTCGGCTACGGTCGAGGCAATTCGTTCGACGATCTCCTGGCGCCTCGTCAGGGGGAGGGACTGGATCGTGAAGATCTCCACCACGAGGTCGAACCGCTCGTGCCATGTCGATGGCATGGTGAACACGCTGGCCACTTCATAGTGTACCGTGGTGTCCGGAAATCGCTCGCGCGCCCAGGCGACGGCTGCCTCCGAGATGTCAAACGCGGTGACATCCCAGCCGGCGGTCGCCAGCGCCTCGGCGTCGTCCCCGAGCCCGCAACCGATCACGAGCGCGCGATTCCGGCCAGCCGGTGGCTGCGGCTGCCCGTCCAGCCATTCGACGAGCATCGGTTGCGGTGCGTGATGTGCCCACGGCACGGAGCCCGGAACACCGGATCGCGCGAGGGCGTAACGGTCCTCGAACATCTGCCCGTCTTGATCCTGGCGTACTTCGGTCGTCATGAGGGACATCTCCATAGCCGTACAGACCACGTCGGATGCCATGGTACACTCGCAGGCGTTGTGACGCCCCCGCGAGTCGAACGCCGCGCAGTTCCCGCGGCAGGCGGTGCCGCCCCGCACGGCCCTCGATGCGTACACCCAGGGAGCACGGATTTCTCGGTCTATGGCGCGATTGATCTTCGGTGTGATCCTGATCACGGCGGTCTTCGCGCAAGCGACCATCGTGCCAGAGCTCAACCCATTCACCGTTGCTCCCGACATCGTCCTGCTGGTCGTGTTTTCGGCGTCGATGTACTTGGGTACGCGGGAGGCGCTGGCGTGGGTGTTCGTGGCCGGTATTCTGACAGACGTGCTGGCGATGGACCCGCTCGGCGCGAACGCGCTCGCGCTGCTGCCGGTCGTGCTGGCGGCGGTGCCGGCACGCATACCGGTGTTCCGGGCGAATATCCTGATCCCGATCGGGCTCATGATGGTGGCCACGGTGGCGCATGGTATCGTCTTGTACCTGATTCGTGGCACCATGCCGGACATCGCCATTGCGCTCCAGGTGCTGATCAACGCGATCCTCTTCCCGTTCATCTACCTTGCCCTTCGCTGGCTCGAATAGGTCCATGACCCATCGGCCGGCGGCAGACATCCCCGGGATACGATCACATGGCGCGAAGAAAACGCATTCCATACGACCCACCGCACAAGCGCAAGCGACGTCGCCGCCGGCCCCATGCCTTGCGACCCGATCAGCTCTATCTCAGCCGGCGCATGTTTGTCGCCAAGGGCGGCGTCATTGCCGTCTTCGGAGCGCTGGCGGCCAAACTCGGCATCATGCAGATCCAGCGCGTCGACGAGTTTCGTGCCGAGGCCGACGAGAACCGCATCCGGCCGGTGACCCTGCCCGCCCCACGCGGGTTGATCCTCGATCGCGAGGGGCGCCGCCTGGCGGAGAATCGACGCTCGTGGGAGGTGCGGGTGGTCGAGGCGGACCTGCCCGACGACGGCACGCCCGAGCGCCAGCGCGTGATCGATACGCTGGTGGCAGCCCTGAGCCTGGAGAACGTGCTCGCGATCCGGCCGTCGGCCGTGCCGACCGGCTCGCAGGGGACCGTGCTGCAGCGGGTCGCGAGCATGCTCGGATACCAGGGCGACGAGGCGGCCGCGGCGATCGACAACTGGCGTCAACAGATCGACGACGGGGTGCGGTACATCCTCGTGACGTCCCTCGACATCGACGGCGCCGCCCGCTTCCGTGCCGCGACGTCAGAGCTGCCCGGCGTGCGCGTGATGAACGAGCTGGAATACAAGATCGGCAGCGTCTGGGCGCCACGCCTGCCGGTCACGGTGAAGACGGACGTCCCGCGCGATGTCGCCCTGCAGCTCAAGGCGAACATCATGTACCTGCCGGGGGTGGAGGTCGACGACAGCGCCCTGACCCGCATCTATCGCGGAGGCGAGGTGATGTCGCACATCGTTGGCTACGTGCAGGGCATTGACGTCGCGGCGCTGTACGATCCCCGTAACATGACACCCGGCGGTAACCAGATCTACGACCAGCACGACGTCATCGGCAAGGCGGGTATCGAGTCGGCGCTGGAGGAACAGCTGCGCGGGACCAAGGGAAACCGGTTCGAGGAAGTTGATGTCAACGGCGTGCGCACTCGCGTCATTCCCGGCACGGAGCGAGGAGCTGTGGCCGGTGACAATGTCACGCTGACCATTGATCTCGAGCTGCAACATGCCATGGGGCAGGCGTTGGAGAAGGGGATTCAGCACGCCGCCGAGCTCAAGCAGCGGGTGAATCTCGAGCGCGAGGCGAAGGGGTTGACGACATGGAAGACTCCCAACTCCGGCGCCGTCGTTGCCTACGACCCGCGGTCGGGCGAGATTCTGGGGATGGTGTCGTATCCCTACTACGACAACCAGCTCTTCGTTTCCGGGCTGTCGGCGCGCAAGTGGGACGAGTATCAGGATCCGGACCAGGGCAAGGCGTTCGTCAATCGCGCCATCAACGAGTTGTACCCGCCGGGGTCGACCTTCAAGGTTTTTCTCGCGGCGTCTGCGCTCTCGCACGGCACGCTGACGACCGATACGGTCTATACATGCAAGGGTGCGATCCGCGTTCCGTTCACCTATAACCTCGCTGAAGGAAACAACTACGCCTGTTGGGTGGCCTGGAACGCCGGCACGCCGCACGAACAGACCGATGTCTACAGCGCCATCGCCGAATCCTGCGACGTGTTCTTCTACAACGTCGCGGTCGAGTACACGAAACCCAAGGACGCGTTCGAGCCGGTCTTCTACTTCGACTACAACCTCAATGCCGGGGAGATCGTCACCGACGCGCATCATGCGTTCGATGGGTTGGGCATCGATGCCATCGCCAATGACATGCAGAACGTGTTCTGGTTCGGTCGGGAGACGGGCATCGAGCTGCCGGAGGTGACAGGGCTCTTCCCTGACCCGGAATGGAAGGCAGAGACATTCGATGGGGAAGGCTGGTCGGTCGGCGACACGATCAATGTCTCGATCGGGCAGGGCGAGTTCACGGTGACGCCGCTGCAGCTCGCGCTCAACACCGGCGCGCTGGGGATCGGCGGTCGCTATTTCCGCCCCCACCTTGTCGCGCAGCGTGCCGATGCCGAAGGCAAGGTGACGGAGATCGGACCGGAGAAGATCGGCGAGCTCGACATCGACCAGGAGTACCTCGCCATCGTGCAGGAAGGGATGCGTCGCGTTGTCCACACGCCGGAGGGTACCGCGCACGCCAGTGGCGGACAGACGAAGTGGCCGCTGACCAACCCCGAGGGCGAGGAGGAGATCACCATCGGCGGCAAGACCGGCACCGCCGAGTTCGGGGCGGAGGATATCGGGTACGAGGATGAGGACCTGAACACCAGCGCCCGCGACACGCACGCGTGGTTTACCTGCTACGCGCCGTGGGACGAGCCGGAGATCGCGGTGTCAGTTGTGATCGAAGCCGGCGGCGAAGGCTCGACGGTGTCGGTGCCGGTCGCGGACGAGATCCTGCGCGCCTACTTCGAGATGACGGGCCGGCGCGAGCGCGGCACGGTGCTGGCGAAGGACAAGCTGCCGGTGTAGACCTGCCCCGGGAAACTACCGTCACTCAGAGCGGAGTGATGCACTCTCCGCTCTGACTCCTCTCCCAAGGAAGGAGGAACTGCCCCACCGCTGGCCCCGCCTCGTCCCGGGGAGTGGAACCGTCCCCACCCCTGACCCCTCCCCGACACGGGGAGGGGAACCGTCCCCACCCCTGACCCCTCCCCTCTGACTCCCCTCCAATGGAGGGGAGAACCCGCCCCGACACGGGGAGGGGAACCGTCCCCGCGCGAAGCGCAGCTCAACATCGGTCAGGTATCGATGCTTGAGATGACCCTCGAAACGGCACCTGCGGTGCCGAGCGCTTCGCGCGGGGATGCCTCGACAGGCTCGGCATGACGCTGAGGTGAGGTGCGCTGGAATCGATTCAGCGAGATTACTGTTAGCCTGCCGCTTGCTGCCCGAGGTTGAGATCGCGCAGCGCGTCGACGGCGCCCCAGAAGGCGTCCGCCGGCGCGCGATAGCCAAGGTGTGGCGCGCTGATCGCCACCTCGGTGACGGCATCGCCGGCGGGATCGAGCCGCTCCAGTCGCCAGGCATAGACCGGATTCCCGTTTTCTCCCTGTGGAAAGCGCTTGCGGACCGTCAACAGAAAGCGCTGCCCGTTGCTTGGCAGCCGTACCGACGCCGACATGGCCATCGGGTGGCCGGCGAGCTGCTGGATGGGTTCCAGCGCGATCTCGGTCATCTGTACGGCGATGCGGTCGAAGCAGTCAACCATTCCCAGGTGCGATCCTCACTCCGTCGCGGGTGGTGCCGGACGCAGGGTCCGGCTCTCGGCAGAAGTGTACTCCGTGCCCCGACCTCGAATACCGCACCCGGTCACGGATAGTAGAATCGGGATGAACGCGCCGGTGGGTTGGCGCGAGGTCGGCCGCCGCTACCCTGAACGCATCCCGCGAGACCGGCGGCAACTCGAACCGGATCATTGGAGATTGCGCACCGTGAGAGTCACGTTCCTCGGCCACGCCGGCATGTACATCGAGACGAAGCACGGTACGGTGCTCTGCGACCCGTTCTTCAACCCGGCGTACTTCGGTTCCTGGTACCCCTACCCGGCGAACGACCTGATGGATGTCGCGCCCTACGTGAACCCGGACTACCTGTTCCTCTCGCACACCCATCTCGACCACTTCGACGAGACCTTCCTGCGTGACAAGGTCAACAAGGGCGCGACCGTCCTGCTGCCCGACCATCCGCTGGGTCTGGTCGAGAAGTGGCTGCGCAAGCTCGGTTACTCCGATTTCGTTCAGACTCGAAATGGGGAGACGACCGAGGTCGATGGGCTGAAGGTGATGATCACCTCGCTGGTCGCGCCGGCCGACGGACCGCTGGGTGACTCCGGTCTCAGTCTCGACGACGGCGAGGTGCGTATCTTCAACCAGAATGATTCCCGTCCGGTGGACTTCGAGGCGCTTGATGCCTTCGGTCCCTACGACGTCCACTTCCTGCAGTATTCCGGCGCGATCTGGTACCCCATGGTCTACCGCTTCCCGCAGAAGATGAAGGACGCGCTCAGCACGAAGAAGCGGGTCACGCAAATGGAGCGTGCCCTGCGGTACGCCGAGCAGATCGGCGCGCCGCACATCATCCCGAGCGCGGGGCCACCGTGCTTCCTCGATGACGACCTGTGGCACCTCAATGACTTCGACCGCGACCCCACCAACATCTTCCCGGATGCCACGGTGTTCCTGGATCTGGTCGAGAAGGCGGGGTTTACGCGCGGCCACCTGGTCATCCCCGAGAGCGTGATCGAGATCACCCCGGGACACGCCGAGGTGACGCACCCGATGCCCGACGACGAGGTGATGGCGATCTTCACCGACAAGCGCGGTCACCTGGAGGCGTACAAGGCGCGGCAGATCGATGACCTCAACGCGCTCAAGGCGTCGTGGCCGCGGGGCGAGGTGGAGATCTTGCCGGCGCTGCAGGCCTGGTTCGAGCCGGTGTTGGAGATCGCCGACCAGACGGCGGTGGGTATCGACGATTTGCTGTTGATGGATCTGGGGGATGGCGGACAGATCGTCATCGACTTCGTCGAACGCAAGGTCTACGAATGGGACGGTGTCACCCCGACCCGGTTCAGGTTCGAAATCGACCGGTCGCTGGTGGAATACTGCATCCTGAACCACGAGGAGGACTGGGTGAACACCATCTTCCTCTCGTGCCGGTTCGAGGCCGAGCGCAAGGGGCAGTACAACGAGTTCCTCTACAGCTTTTTCAAGTGCCTGTCGCCGGAGCGGATCCAGTACGCCGAGGGCTACTACGTCGAGCAACGTCCCGACGAGAACCTGATGGAGTGCGAGGGGTACATGATCCAGCGTCGTTGCCCGCACCTGAAGGCCGATTTGTCCCGCTTCGGGGAGGTGCAGGATGGCGTGCTGACCTGCACGCTGCACGGCTGGCAGTTCGACCTTGCCACGGGCACATGCCTCACCTCCGACGATCGCAAGCTGTTCACAAGACCGATTGATGATGCGATCGATACGGCGCCATCCACGGTGAGCGCCGATGACTAGCTCGCTCTCCGGCGCGCTGGTGTTGCATCACGTTGGCGTCGTTGTCCACGATCTCGAGACCGCCGCGGAGCGGTATGCCGCGCTTGGATTCACCGATGGCGAGCACATCTCCGTGCCAGAGCAGGGTATCGAGGCAATCGTCTACGCGGCGGGCGACGGGCGCTGGCTGGAGCTGATTTCGCCGACCGACAGCGAGGGGGCGATCGAGAAGTTCATGGCGAAGCGGGGCGAGGGGATGCACCACGTCGCCTATCAGGTCGATGACATCGCGGCGGAGCTGGCTCGTCTGAATGGGGCGGGTGTCCGCCTGATTGACGAGAAGCCACGCCCTGGAGCCCACGCCGGCTGGCAGATCGCGTTCATCCACCCGGAGTCCACCAACGGCGTGCTCGTCGAGCTGGTGCAGGTGTCGAGTTGACGGATGTCGATGAACGGCTGATCCCGCTCAATACCGTCTACCGCATTGTCGTGACAGATCCGCCGACGCTTGAGGATTTCATGTCTCACGCGGAGCGCGGGATCGAGCCGCGACGGCCATTGCCAGTGGAGTTGGCCCGCCTGCACAGCGGCATTTCTGTGTTTTGCACGATGGCACAAGCAAAACGAACGGCTCGAAAGTTCCCACCGTGGCTTGGCCGGGGGCACATCGCACGGATTGTCATTCCCGACGATGCGAAGATTCGTATTGAGCGTACGACGAAGTCGGCAGGGCACTATACAATGTGGGCGAGTGCCAGGGACGTACTATCCTGGGTGGACGGTGTCGAGGCAGTTTTGCCACCAAGAGGACACGGCGATGGTGTATGAATTCTGGGACATGCGATCGAACAACCTGGTTGCCGCGTTTGAATCGGAGCAAGAAGCCATTGCAGCGGTGCGCGCCATGATCAGCGAGCAGGGAGAGCGGACGCTCGAATACCTGATGCTCATCGAGGACGATTCCGAAAATGACTCCTCACGGATCGTAGCAATGGGTCTGGATCTGGCGGATCTGGTCCGCAGCGCGGCGTAGCGTGCTCTCGGATCACCCCTTTCCCGCGACGCTCGTTTCCGTGCCTGCGGCGAACTCCGCCTGATGGAGGCGGCGTCGGAAGATCTGCGCCGTCAGCACCATGAACGGGCTTGCGACCAGCATCGCCGTCCACGCGAACGTCAATCCGACATCGAACACCCGAATCCCCAGCCAAGCGATCCCCACACCCAGCCACATCGCCGCGATGTTGGTCCGCATCGGTGACCGCGCGTCGCCCAGCGCTCGAAGCGCGCCGCCGTAAACCGACTGACAGGCCCAGGCCGGCAATGTGAGGGCGAGGGCCATCAACGCGCCGTCGCCGTGGTCGATCACCGTCGCATCGTCCGGAAACACGCCGAGAATCTGCCGCGCCAGCAGGAAGTACACCGTACCCGCGACCACCATCCATAGCACCAGGCTCCTGCACGCCAGAGCGGCGTGAATGGGCGGTGTAATGTACCACTGGGACCACCGCTGGCTCGCTGGTGCGGTTGCATGAATGTGGCGCGAAGATCAGGCCGGTGCGGGAGGTGGCACCCCGGCGCGCACGTTGTCCCGAACCGTCTGAAGCCGGCGCCGGAAGGCGATGGTATTGACCAGCGCCGCGATCGGACTGGTGACAAGGAATGTCGCCCACACGATCGTGAGCGAGGCGTCGAACCAGTTCACCGCCACCCAGGCCAGCCCCACGGCCAACCACATCGATATCGTGCTGGCGATCATCGGGGTACGGGCATCGCCCAGACCGCGCAGCGAGCCGCCAAAGACCGTCCAGAACGTCCAGAATGGCAGGCTGATCGCGAGTGCCTTCAACGCGCCGTCCCCGTGATCGATCACGCTGGGATCGTCGGTAAACAGGCGCAGGATCTGCTCGCTCAGCAGGAAATAGATCGCCCCGCCGGTGGTCATCCAGACCAGCGACCATCGGGCGGAGATGCGGGATGCGACCTGGGCGGCGTCGAGGTCGCGGGCGCCAAGACTCTGGCCAACCAGCGCCGTGGCGGCGGTGGCGAAACCGAATCCCGGCAGGAAGGCCATGGAGAGGGCGTTGAAGCTGATCTGCTGGGCCGCAAGGGCATCGGTACCGATCACCGCGACGATCGCGATCATGGCTGTGAACCCAGCCGACATCAGCATCTGCTCGATCGCTGCCGGCACGCCGAGCTGCATGAGGTTGCGGGCGGTCGTCACGCGGGGAGACCAACCCGAACGTCCGCGCAGGGACACGGCGCGCCGGCCCGAGAAGAGGAACCAGAGCAGGATCGCCGCCGACACCGCGCGACCGATAGCGGTGCTCCACGCGCTGCCGGCGACTTCCAGCCGGGGAAAGCCGAAGTGACCGAAGATCAACGCATAGGCGAGAAAGACGTTCACCACGTTTGCGATGATCGATGCGCGGAGCGGAGTCTGGCTGTCGCCGGCGCCGCGCAGGACCGCCCCGCAGACGAAGGTCATCAGCAGCACGACGATCGTGCCGCCGGTGATGCGCAGATAGGTGATGGCGTTGTCGGCGACATCCGGCTCGGTGTGGAAGAACCCGACGATGGCAGGGGCAAGGGCATACCCGAGGATGGTCAGCGGGATCGACAGCAGGAATCCCCAGAAGACCGTCTGGCGGGCAAGGCGGTTGGCTTCGGCCGGGTCCCTGGCGCCGATGGCCTGCGACACGAGGACCGTGCCGCCGATGGCGATGGAGCTCAGGATCGCGATGGCGAAGAATGCCACTTCGAGCGCTACGCCGACACCGGCGAGCGCTGCTGACCCCAGCGCCGCCACGAAGAGGGTGTCGACGACACCTACCAAGGTCTGTAGCATGTTCTCGCCGATGATCGGCAACGCCAGCCGCAGGACCCGGCCCTGAGTCATGTCCGGCGCATCGGTGCTGGTGGTGGTCGCCGGCTCGCTGGCGGAAACGGTGTCGTCAGGCATGATGGCATGCTCGGTCGCGCGGGCCGGAGCGATACCGTTGCGGGCAACGCCTCCAGACCAGCGCAAATCGGGTCCCGACCATGGCAAGGTGGCGATGGTCCTGCGGGAGGAAGCGTAGCAGCGAGACCGGGGACGGCGCCATGCCGAAACGCCCCGGGATGGCACACAGGCTCGGACGGTCTTGCCTCCATGCTCTATCATTCCCGGAGAGCGACATGTCACCGCCGGATGGGCAGGGGATCCGGCAGTTTGGGCCAGAACGTGACCCATCAGGTTGTGCGATCCCGAGATTGTGATAATATTCGCAATCGAAGAGTGGGAGGGTCTGCTGTGCCACAGGGACTGGACCCGGAGGACTTCAAGGACTACAGTGCGCTCGGGCTGGGCTGGTCCATCGTCGCCACACTCGTCATTTGCATCGTGGGCGGCGTGCTACTTGACCAGGTTCTGGATACATCGCCGCTGCTGACGCTGATCGGCGTGGCGCTTGGGCTGATGTCCGCCGGGTACCTGCTCTATGAGCTGACGCTCATCGGCCGCAAGGATCACGAGTCTGGCCCGATCGGCCGGCGGCTGGAATCCCGCGGGCAACGACGACAGCAACGTGGAGGAAACTCCACAGACAACCGCGTACAATGACTGGCGAAAACCGCATTCGCGGTTTTCCGTGTGTCAAGAGGACTGTACTGGGGAGGCGGGTGCGCGCCCGCAATGGCGAGGAGAGACGTCTGATCCTATGGAAGCACCGCATGTAGAAATCGCGGCGGAGACGCTCTTTGAGATCGGCCCGGTCGCCGTCACCAACTCGATGCTGACGATGTTCCTGGTGATGGCGGCGGTCCTGATCGGGTTCACCCTCGTCGCTCGCCGGAGGTCGCTGATCCCCGGTCGCGGCCAGGGGTTCATCGAGCTCATCGTCGAGTTCATCCTCGACCTGGTCGAGGGGACCGCCGGCAAGCGCATCGGTCGTCGCATCTTCCCGTTGATCGCCGGAATCTTTATCTTCATCCTGTTCGCAAATTTCTCCGGGCTGCTTCCTGGTGTCGGGACCATCGTCCTTGTTGAGGACGAGGAAGATACCCACGCCACCGAGACGGCCGACGACCACGCCACCGATACCGAGGGTGAGGTCGCCGACGCCGCGGTTGCCGAGGCGACCGAAGGAACGCCGGTCGCCGCCGAAGGGGAGGATGCTGGCCACGACGACGAAGCTGTCGCCGCAACCACCACTGGCGAGGCCGAGGACGACGGGCACCACGGCCCGACCCGCACGCCGGTCTTCCGTCCGCCCACCGCTGACCTGAACATGACCCTCGCGATGTCGCTGCTGACCTTCGTGGTCGTGCAGATCGCCGGTATCTCTGCGCACGGTGTTGTCGGGCGCGTCAAGCACATGGCCGACCCGCCGTTCATTCTCCCGATCGAAATCATCTCCGAGTTGTCGCGCATCATTTCGCTCGCCGCTCGACTGTTCGGCAACGTGTTTGCCGGCGAGGTCCTGCTCGGCGTCATGTACGCGCTGGCAAACGCGATCAAGATCGCCATCCTGCCGCTCGTCTTCCCGGTCATCTTCATTGGCCTGGAGGTGTTGTTCGGCACGATTCAGGCGCTCGTGTTCGCGCTGCTGACCCTGATCTACATCACCCTGGCCGCCGCGGGTCATGACGACCACGATCATGAATCCGCGCATGAGGAACCAGCGGCCGATTCGACCCGAGGCGCCGCATCATCGGCGTCGGCGGGCGACTGACACCATTTCGCGAGTATTGCCGTCCCCCGGCGCGGCCGGGCCCAGAATGGATGGCGAGGGCTCGAAGAGCAGTTCTCTCTGCGAGAGACGGCGGGCGGCGCGGTGTTGCCCTGCCACGGAGTAACAGCGGGGCCGTCGAAGAAGACGACCGGCGCCGACAGGAGGAGACCTCACATGTTCGACGGAGTAACCGATCCAGATGCAGTGAAGTCGATGGGTTCGGCGCTTGCCATCGGTCTCGGCGCGTTGGGACCGGGCCTCGGTCTCGGCCTGGCCGTGCGTGGCGCCATGGAGGCTCTCGGGCGCAACCCGGAGGCCGCGGGCGACATCCGCACAACGATGATCATCGGTGCGGCGCTCGCCGAGGCCGTTGCGATCTACGCCTTCGTTATCGCCATCATCATCCTCTTCGTCTAGGTCTGTGTGCGGTTGATGGTGGCGCCATGCCGGCGCCACCATCACGGCGCATGGGCCACTGCGATGCAGTGGCGGGGCGGACGACGGAGCTCCCGGCAACGGGGGCGCTACGCGAAGGAGTGGCACATGCTGGACAGCCTTGGCATCAATGGATGGCAACTGACCGTGCAGCTGGTCGCGTTCATTATTTTCATTGCCCTCCTGTGGAGATTCGCGGTCGGCCCGATCACCAGGATGCTCGACGAGCGGCAGGGCAAGATTCGCGACAGCATGGAGGCGGCCGAGCGCATGCAGGCCGAGCTGAAGGACACTCAGGCTCGCAACGAGCAGGTGCTGCTCGAGGCCCGGCGTGAGGCACAGGAGATCGTCTCCAACGCGCGCACCACGGGCGAGCAGATGATCGCCAGAGCCCGCGACGAGGCGTCCGCCCAGGCGGACGAATACCTCGATCGGGCGCGAGGCACGCTGCGCCAGGAGACCGAACAGGCGCGGCAGGTGCTGCGCAACGAGGTCGCTGATCTGGCGGTGACGGCGGCCGGACGCATCGTGCGCAAGGAGCTCGATCCCGCCGCGCAGGCGCAGCTGATCGAGGAGACGCTCGCCGAGGCGGGGTCCAGTCCTCGCTCGGCGTAGGTCGAGGCGGCGACCGGTAGGGGTGGACTCGTCGGCACGCGCCAGCCTGGTGCGAAGAAGAATGTGTCCACCCGGGTCTTGTGCGAGAGCGCTGCAGGAGACAGGGTCGCCCCCTACGGGTTGGTGTCGACGATTGAGCGGTTGCCCCGTGCGGGTGGATGCGCAGGACAGGGAGCGAACGAGCGATGGCAAGCGGTGCAGCGAAACGCTACGTGCAGGCGGTCGTCGAGATCGCCCGGGAGCAGCAGAGCTTCGATGCGTGGCAGCGCGACCTGGAAACGCTTGGCGCGGTGGGGCGTGATGACGGCGCGACCGCCTTTCTGAACAACCCAAGCGTGGCGGTCACGGACAAGAAGCGGGCGATCGACCTCGTGTTGAAGGATGCGCAGCCGGAAGCCCGCAACCTCGCTCACCTGCTGATCGATCGCCAGCGGATCGGGATCATTCCGGATCTGGTCGAGGCGTTCGAGGAAGCCGTCCTCGCCGAGCGCGGCATCGTCATCGCCGATGTGACGACGGCCGAGCCGATCGACGAGCAGACGCAGGACGCGGTACGCGAGCGTCTCGGACAGCTGCTCGGCAAGACGGCGCAGCTGCGGCTCCACACCGATCCGGACATCATCGGTGGGCTGGTGGCCCAGGTGGGCGACCAGGTGATCGACGGCAGCGTGCAGACCCGGCTGCGACGGCTGCGCAACCGGTTGATGGCTTCCTGACCCGGCAGGAGCAACGTCGCCGTCCCAATCGGGGGCGGCGGGACCTCGTACGAGAAGTGGCGCTGACAGGACCCGCGCGAAGCGGCGCTGGTGTCGCGCAGAAACGGAGCGATCATGGCGGTACGCGCGACCGAAATCAGTGATCTGCTCAAGCAGCAGATTCAGGGCTTTACAGACGACGCCTCCATTACCAACGTCGGTCAGGTGATCGGTGTCGGTGACGGCGTCGCCACCGTGCATGGCCTGAGCCAGGCCATGCAGAGCGAGTTGGTGGAATTCACCAAGTCCGGTATTCGTGGCCTGGTCCTCAACCTGGGTGAGGATTCGGTCTCGGTCATCGTCATGGGTGACTACACCGGCATCGAAGAGGGCGATGAGGTCCGCACGACCGGTGCGGTCGCCTCGGTTCCGGTCGGCGATGCGCTGCTGGGCCGCGTGGTGAACGCGCTCGGCGAGCCGATCGACGGCAAGGGACCCATCAAGACCGAAAAGACCCGCGACATCGAGCGCATTGCGCCCGGCGTGATCAAGCGCCAGGACGTCGATACCGGTCTCCAGACCGGCATCAAGGCGATCGACGCGATGACGCCGATCGGCCGTGGCCAGCGGCAGCTGATCCTGGGCGACCGCCAGACCGGCAAGTCCACGATCGGGATCGACACCATCATCAACCAGCGTGGCGGCGACGTGAAGTGCATCTACGTTGCGATCGGCCAGAAACAGGCGC
>JAUIGA010000047.1 GCA_030430125.1 Chloroflexia bacterium
CGTGATCGCACCCGAGAAATCCTGGAAGCGGCCCTTGGCGGTGGTGAACACCATGTGCTTGACGGCGAACTCGAGCACGGAGTGCGCGGGGTCGATTGTCCAGGTGGCGGCGGTTGTGGCGGTGTCGGTCATGAAGTCCCTCCCGTGGGGTGGTGCAGCCGGGGTGGTGTCCCGAGCGGTCGATGGACGGCTCAACCCGTCCCGAACGTTTACCACTATACGTTTACCTCTAAACTTTTGTCAAGGGGCATCCTGTCCTGGGTCGGCGTTCGACGGGTTTTCGGCGCGGGCGCGCAGTCGGTCAGCGCGATCCGGTCCCGAATCGACCGCGGGAAACGACCTCATCGATCTGCTTGCGGCCACCGATCACGGTTCGGGCCCGCTGGTCGGCGTCGTCCGGGTATCCGATGGCGACCGCCTGCAGCACGCGCATCTCATCGGGGATGCCAAGCGCATGCTTCACGCGCTCCTCACCCGCCGCACCTGGCGCGAACCAGCCGGTGCCGGCACCGAGACCATGGGCGTCGGCGGCGAGCATGATGCGCTCGCTCAGACGTCCTTCGTCGTAGGGCTCGCTGCGCGGGCTCTTCCCCGCCATGGCGACGACGATCACGAGCGGCGCACCAGCGAGAAACCCGGCGAACTGCCCGGCTTCGGAGAGTATCTGGATCGCGCTCGTGTCGGTGACGACGATGAAGTGCCACGGCTGCGTATTCTTCGCGCTGCCCGTCCAGCGAGCGACGTCGAGGATATCGGCGAGGACATCTTCCGGCACGGACTGGCCGGTGAACCTGCGCGTCTGGCGCAGTTCCCTGAGTTGGCGGGTGAAGGCGATGGGGTCGGTGGTGGGCATGATGTTCCTTTCGTGGCCATGTCGTGAAATGCCACGACACCCAGTCAATGATCGATGCCGGGGGGGGCGACGCGAGGATGGATTCCGCGGCGACGCCGGCGGCGCGGGCAAGACCTCCGCGACAGGCAAGCTGCGGGTCTCGTCCTCGCCTGAGCTCGGGCCTACCGGCTTCCGTACCGCTCCCACGAGACGACCTCGTCGAGGGGCTTGCGTCCCCCGCCGGACGATTGCGGAACAGCGGCCGGGTATCCGATGCCAAGGGCCTGCCGCACCACCTTGTTCGATGGGATGCCGAGCAGATGCTTCACCTGCTCCTCGCCTCCGGTATCGCTGATGAACCAGCCGGTGCCGGCGCCGAGACCGTGCGCGGATGCCGCGAGCAGGATCCGCTCGCTCACGCGCCCCTCATCGAACGGCTCGCCGAGCGGGTTCTCGCCATCGAGCACGATCACGACGACGCACGGCGCATGTTCAAGGAAGGCGGCGTGCGAACCAACGTCGGCAAGTGCCTTTCCCGGGGTCGGTCACTACAACGAAGTGCCACGGCTGGTCGTTCTTCCAGCTGCCGGTCCACCGGGCGACATCGAGGATGTCGCGGATGGCATCGTCCGGCACCGGGTCGCCGGTAAACCGGCGGGTCTGGCGCTGACCGCGCAGGAAGTGGATGAGGTCGACGGGAGAATCAGCAGGCATGGCGAGATACCTTTCCGCGTATGTCGCGGTGAGCGACGAAGGACATCAATGCATCTATCATCGCCCAGGTTCACCTGCCACGCGAATCCCGGAACCACTCATTACACGCAGCCACCTTCCGTGGTGGTGAATAGTCGTGTATCGATCCGACACCATCGGCTTGAGACAACTCGTCCCACCCCGAGTTCGCCGATGGGTGCCCCCTTCTGCCCTGCGGGCATCCGCGGCAACGTAGCTGGTGTATCCATCGTCGATCGCTGGAGGGCCCGATCCTGCCCTTTGGGCAGCGGCTATCGCTCCGCTGCGCCGGGGGACTCTTCATCCCCACCCCTGCCCCCTCCCCTCTGACTCCCCTCCAATGGAGGGGAGAACCCTCCCCGACACGGGGAGGGGAACCGTCGCCCAGAGTGACAGAGGCTCTGCCGGCCAGCACGGGCCGCCCGCTACGAGGTCGGAGTCGCCGCCGGGGTGGCGTCACCAGCCGGCAGCAGGTCCCCGTTCCAGGCAGCGGCGATGTCGACCTCAGCGCCGAGCAGGCCCTGCTCCTGCATCCAGCCGCCAAAGGCGTCCCAGCGCTCCGCGGTCTGCGTCCCAAACGCCAGCTGACCGTTGTCGGTCCACAGCGGGGCGAGCAGCTCCAGCCCCTGGCGCTCGACGTTGGCGTCCAGATCCGGGCTGGCCGCCAGCAACACCTCCAGCGCGGCATCGAGGTCGGCGATGGCATCGTTGTAGCCACGCTGCAGGGACCCGAGGAACGCGCTGATGGCATCACCGTGATCGGCGACTGTCGTCTCCCCGGCAGCCAGGATGAGCTCGTAGAAATCGGGCACGCCCCACTCCTCGACGCGCAGGTACCGAACCGGCGTGCCCTGTTCCTCGGCGAGGATGGTCTCGTGCGTCCAGTAGGCCCCCATCACGGCATCGACCCGGCCGGACAGCACGGCGGGCAGCAGGTCGAACCCGACATTGACGATCTCGATGTCGTCGAGGCTGGCGCCGTCGAATTCGAGCATCGTTTGCAGGTAGGCGTCATCACTGGGCAGGCCGGCCGTGCCAACCGTTCTCCCGACGAGGTCCGAAGGCCGCTCGATGTCGGAGTCAGCCAGGAGCATCAGGCAATTGAGCGGGTGCTGCACCAGCGCGGCCACGGAGACGACGGGCACCTCCTGCTCGCGGGCGAAGAGAATTTCGGAGTGATAGGAGATACCGAAGGTATCGCGGCCCGCGCCCACGGTCTGCAGCGCGGCGGCGGGGTCGGCCGGTGTGTAGATCTCGACGGCGAGCCCGGCTTCATCGAAGTAGCCGCGCTCCTGGGCGAGGTAGAGTCCGGCGTGGTTGGCGTTGGGATACCAGTCGAGTGCGAGGCTGATCGCGGTCGGATCCTGGGCGACCACGCCCGGCGCGATGCGGCCAGTCAGCGCGAGACCGGCGACGAGGCCAATACCACCTTGCATGGCGGCGCGGCGAGACAGCAACTGGTTGTAGTGGGACATGATTCCTCCGATTCCTGCGCGGGCATTATCCCGATCAGGTTCGACGGTCGGTCGCATCGTGGCGACCCTCTCAGCCCGGCACCTCCGGGCTCCCGTTGCGGCAGAAGCTCTTCAATTTGCGGTCATGCTACCACGCGACGACATCGTGTCCAATCACGAGATGTCCCAGTAGATATCGTCCAGCGCCAGATCGGCCCCAGGACACGGAACAGGGACCACGCCGTCGTTCAGGTGGTCGGCGCGCTGCCACACCCCATCGGCGTCCCGGTAGTGGCGCTCGACGCGGCGCGTGTCCTGATCCACGATGAGATACGCGCGCACGGTGGGAATCTGCCGGTAGACCAGCAACTTCTCGCGCCGGTCGGTCGACGCGGTGCTGGGGGAGGTGACCTCAACGAGCAGGCAGGGATCGCTCCGGTAGACGGCGGTGTCGGAGTCGACTTCCCCGCAAGCGACCATCACGTCCGGATAGTAGAAGACGTTGCCGACCTGACACCGGACGTCGCTCATGTACACCTGGCAGGACGTGCCTTCCGCGGCGCCGGCAAGCATCCGAAGAATGTTGATGGCGATGCGGTTGTGGCGCAGGCTGCTGCCAGCGAGGGCGTACAACGCACCCTCGACGTACTCGTGCTTGATGCTGGAGCCCGCTTCGAGCTTCAGGTACTCATCGACGGTCAGCAATGGTGGCGGTGTCGCTCGTTGTGTCATGCCACCAGTATATTCCAGCACTATGCACACCGGTTGCCGATCCGATCAAGAGCACCGGTCGCATTCGTCGCGGTGCTTGCCGGGATGTCCGGAGCAATGTCAGTATGGTTGAGGCACAGACTCTCCGGCACCCCTGACGACTGCGAGGCCCATGCTTCCATCAGGACACGTTCAATCGGCATTCGGCGGCACCTGGACACCCGTGCGGCTCCCTGGTGGTCAGGGCGAGGCCTTCCGGTGCGGGGATATCGTCCTGAAGCCATGCCATGACGCTGGCGAAGCGGCATGGATCGCCCAACTGCATCTCGACCTCGTGCAGGACGGGTTTCGGCTCTCGCAACCGGTTGCGGCTGCTGGTGGGGCGTGGGTCGTCGACGGCTGGCAGGGATGGACGTTCGTCGAGGGCGAACCCGCCACGGATCGATGGTCCGATGTGATTGCGACCTGCCGGGCGTTCCACCGGGCGACCGCGTCGATTCCGCGGCCGGGGATCATCGACACGCGACGCACCCCATTCGCCCGGGCCGACCGGATCGCGTGGGGTGAGGATCCACCCGACGTCCTGCCCCGGCTCCAGCCGCTCATCGAACGACTGCAGTCGCTGCTGACCCCCGTCGACCTGCCAAACCAGGTGATCCACGGCGACTTCACCGGGAATGTGCTGTTCGCCACGGGCCTGCCGCCGGCCGTGATCGACATCAGCCCCTACTGGCGTCCGGCCGAGTACGCGCAGGCTATCGTCGTCACCGACGCCCTGGACTGGCACGGAGCGGACACCACAATCCTCGAGCTCGTGGGCGACATACCCTACATCGACCAGCTCCTGGTGCGTGCCGAGATCTTCCGGCTCGCCATCCTCGACGGGCTGGCCAGGGATGGAGCGGATGTGCTGGACTCAATATCCGGACACCTGGCAACGGTTGACATGCTCACGGACTTGCTCGGCGGCACCGTGTGTCCGTAGCGACCGCGATCCAGATGCTCGCACCCGCTTCAGGTCGCTCCTGGTCCGACGGCGCTCGTCCGGACCACCGGTGGCCGCAGTCACGCCCTGTGTGCCGCTGGTCGTCACGGGCAGGCGAACCCCCGATCACCTCTGGAAACGTCCGCCCGCGACCCCGTCACCGCGCACGCCGCTTCGGCGGACCGGCACGTGACGCACATCCGAAAGCGTGATGCTCGCTACATCACAACAATCATATTCGATTATGCTGATATAATCGATGTGTCAGGTACAGGCTGGGATGCGCGCGGCAAGGCAGGAGCACCGCAATGGACTACGACTTGGCAATCATCGGCTCTGGGGCCGCCGCGTTCGCCGCGGCGATCACGGCGCGCGAGCACGACGCGCGGGTGGTGATGGTGGAGCGCGGCGCCGTGGGTGGGACTTGTGTCAATGTTGGCTGTGTACCGTCCAAGACGCTCCTGCGTGCGGCGGAAGTCCATCACACGGCCGCCCACCACCCATTCGACGGTATCGAGACCGGCGCGACTGGCGTCGATCTCGATGCGACCATCGCCCAGAAAAATCGGCTCGTCGACTCCCTGCGGCGGGAGAAGTACACCGATCTCGTCGACCAGTACGGGTGGGAGCTGGTCGCCGGTCAGGGGGATGCGCGGTTCCTGGACGACGCGACCGTCGCGATCGGCTCCCGTACCATCCGGGCGGATCGATACCTGATCGCCACTGGCGCCCGTCCTGCCATCCCGCCCATCCCGGGGCTGCAGGACGCGGGCTACCTGACCAGCACGACCGCGCTGGAACTGACGGAGCTCCCCCGCTCGCTGGTGGTGCTGGGCGCCGGATATGTCGCCTTGGAACTCGGCCAGCTCTTTCGCCGGCTCGGCGCGGAGGTGACGCTCGTGCAGCGCGGACCGCGGCTGCTGCCCGGGATGGAACCCGAGATCGGCGAGGCGGTCGCGACGATGCTCGCCCGGGAAGGGATCGACGTCATCACCGGCGTGCACGTGCAACGCGCCGAACGCGCCGGGGAGATGCACCGGCTCCACCTCCGTATGGACGGCGAGGAACGGGTGCTGCCGGGCGAGCAGGTGCTCGTTGCGACAGGCCGAACGCCCAATGTCGCGTCGCTCAACCTGCCGGTGGCAGGTGTCGACACGAATGACCGCGGCGCGGTCGTCGTGGACGCGCACCTGCGGACGACCAACCCGCACGTCTTCGCCGCCGGCGACGTGACGCTGGCGCCGCAGTATGTCTACGTCGCGGCCTACCAGGGCGGGCTTGCGGCGAAGAACGCCCTCGCGAACACCGGCGCGACCGTCGACCTGACGGCGCTGCCGGGAGTCATCTTCACTGACCCCCAGATCGCCACTGTCGGGCTCACCGAGGACCAGGCCCGGGCGGCGGGTTGGGACGTGAAGACGAGCGTGCTGCCGGTCGCATCGGTACCACGCGCGCAGGTCAACCATGAGACCATCGGGCTCGTCAAGCTGGTAGCCGACACCGCCACCGACCGGATCCTGGGAGCACATGTCGTGGCGGGCAACGCCGGCGACGTCATCGGCACCGCCACGCTGGCGGTGAAGCACCAGCTGACCGTCGCGGCCCTGACGGATGGCTTCATGCCCTACCTGACGATGAGCGAGGGACTCAAGCTTGCGGCGCTGGCCTTCGAGCGGGATGTCTCGAAGCTCTCCTGCTGCGCGGCCTGACCAGCGGCGAACACATGCGACCGGAGGCGGCCATGACCACCCAATCGACGACGAATGCGAGCGTTCCCACCGCGGGCGACCTGCTCGAACAGCGGCAGCAGGTCGAGGTGCGGTTCTTTCACGGGTTGTCGGACCTGACGCGCCTCCGAATCATCGAGCTCTTGCTGGATGATGGCGAAAAGAACGTCTCCGAGCTCGTCGACGCGCTGGGGCAGTCCCAGGGGCGCATCTCCAACCATCTCGCCTGCCTGCGCTGGTGCGGCTATGTAGAGAGCCGGCGCGAGGGCAAGTACATCTACTATCGTGTCGCCGATCCCCGCGTTCGCCAGCTCATCGAGCTGGCCCGCGAGGTGATCGCCGACCACGCCGCGTCCATCCTGAGCTGCACGCGCATGTGAGCCGCCCACCGAGCGAGTCGACATGGCGGAATTCACCGAGCCACGCATCCACTACATCCACGCGGACGACGGCGCCAGCATCGCCTCCTGGACACTGGGCGACGGCCCACCCCTGGTCTACCTGGCGGGTGGTCCCTGGAGTCACATCGAGCTGCTGCCGGCGCCGGCGTGCCGGCGATGGTACGAGAGGCTCTCCGAACGCCGCATGGTCGTCAGGTACGACCAGCGCGGCACGGGTCTTTCCGGGCGCGACATCGGGGATGTCTCGCTGAACGCGCAGGTAGGTGACCTCGAAGCGGTCATCGATCATTGCGGGCTCGACCGCTTCGCGCTGTTTGGCGCGGCCGACGCCGGGCCGGTGGCGATCGCCTACGCGGCTCGCCACCCCCGCCGCGTCAGCCATCTCGTGCTCTGGTGCACGTGGGCGCGGGTAGCCGACCTCGACATGGCCAGCCTCAGCGCCTGGCGGGGATTGCTCGACCAGGACTGGCAGCTCACCACGGAGACGTGCGCGCACCTGGCGCTGGGCTGGTCGGGTGGCGAGATCGGCAGGCAGACCGCGGAGCGGTTGCGCGAAGCCGTCTCTCCCGCGACCATGCGCGCGTCGCTGAGCGCCATGATCGCGATCGACGTGACCGCGCTGCTGCCGCGCATCCAGGCGCCGACCCTGGTGCTGCATCGCCGGGAGATCTCCTGGCTGCCGGTCGACGCCGCGCGGCAGGTGGCATCGCACATCCCCAACGCGCGCCTGATGGTATTGCCGGGCGAGGCGCTGGCGCCCTACGTGGGTGACGCCACCCGCGCGGTACGGGCGATCGAGGAGTTCCTCGCCGAGCGGCTGGAAGCCGTACCGATACGTGACGTGCAGCCGGACATCCAGGCACCACCCATCGAATCGATCCACCTCACCGGGCGCGAGCTCGACGTGCTGCGCCTGATCGCGAGCGGGAACACCAACGCCGAGATCGCCGCCGAGTTGTCGATCAGCGTGCGCACCGTCGAGCGTCACATCGGCAACCTCTACGGCAAGATCGATGCCCGCGGTCGCGCCGACGCCACCGCCTACGCCCTGACGCGAGGGCTCGCCTGATCGCCACACCTCGACCTGCGTGTTCGCCCTCACAACCGCCGCGCCGGTGGCAGGACAACCACAGCTGAATTGCGTGTTGGCTCGGATGCCAGCGACCGCGCCACGCCCTACGCTGGGTATCAGGATCGGGGGTGTCACCGGCGCCCCTCCAGTGCATCCGTCAGGGAGACGACACATGAACACCGCATCGGTCGCAGCGCTCACCCGCTGGTACGGAGACATTGCCAACCAGCACTTCACCTATGACCCGGAACGCTCACGGCTCCTCGTTCGCGTGGTGCGCGCGCTGGCCCAGGGCAAACCGGTGCCACCCACGCAGGCCGACGCCTTCGCCGCCGAACAGGGGATGGAGCTCGAGGACGCGCGCGACTTCCTGCGAAGCGTGACGGAGCGGGACGACCGGGACCAAATCGTCGGCGCGGTCCCCGGTCTCTCGCTGAACGAGCATCCGCACCGGTTCGTCGTCGACGGCGTCCGGTTGTCGACGTGGTGCGCCGCCGACACCCTGCAACTCCCGGCGGTGCTCGGCCGGACGGCCGAGGTCGAGTCGTCGTCGCCGGCGAGCGGCCAGGCAATCCACCTGTGGGTGAGCCCACGCGGCGTGGAAGCGGTCGAGCCGGCCGGCACCGTCATCTCGGTCGCGGTCGTCGAGCCGGCAACGTTCCGCACCTGCACCGTCGACACCATCCTGTCCACGTTCTGCAACAACATCTTCTTCCTCGCCTCGCATGCGGAGGCGGAACGATGGGCGGCCGACCGGGCCGATCTCGCGATTCTCACACTCGACGAGGTGTACCAGATCAGCCGCCCGTTCGTGTCAAACCTTCTTGCCGCCACAACCGACCACGACATCATCAAGGAGGTGAGCGCATGACCCATCGCCGTCATACGCGCGCGATCGGACCGATCGGCACGACCGCGCGGATCGCCGTCGGCCTGGCCGCCATCGCTGTCGCGCTGGCCGACGGCCTGCAGCGGCAGGAGCTCCCACTGGGACTGGTGATCATTCCGGTGCTCGTCATACTTGGCCATGCCTGGCTGGTTCGGAACCATCCCGGGGCGCTGCGCGGCGTCGACCATCTCGGCGCCTGCCTCACCACGCTGATCGTCGTGCCCTTCCTGATCATCCCGTACACAAGCGATGCCACCTGGTTGTGGCTGGGGACATCCATGCTGCTGGCCGCCTCGCGTGGGTACGCCGGCTGCGAGGTGCTGGCCATCTCGAATTGGGCCCTGCGGCGGTCGGACACGGTTTGCTGCATCCTGTTCACGCCGATCGACCAGGCGGAAGCGCTCCGGCGAAACGCAAGGCGCAATCACACCACCCAGGCGAGCCTGGAGGGCCAGCCACGACATTGAACGGCACGTCGGCACATAGCCATCGACATCGAGTCGACGAGCCCGCGCAAGCGCGAGTTCGTCGTACGCCCGGGACGGGACAGCGACTTCCCGGCGATCAGTCTGGTCAGTCGCCCAGGCGGAACGGCGGATACACGTCCGTCACGAGGGTGAGGGCATAGCCGACAACGCGGTTGTTCCAGCGGATCACGCCCTCCACGAACTCGAACAGCGAGCGGGGATATCGGCCGGTGACCAGGATCGCGAACCAGGCGACGATGACCCCGGCGACGGCCGCAAGGTTCAGCACCACCAGCACGATGTAATGCGGGATGGCCAGCAGCCACTTCACCAGCGGCAGCCACCGGTTCAGATCCCGCGGCACGTCCGGGTACGGGTAGTCGAGGTGGACGGATTGCGTTTCGTCGGTGGATGGGTAGCGATCGTCCATCAGCGCGAGGTAGATCCCCACACGATTCGAGAACCGCTGCAGTTCGAGGTTCCAGTCGAACCACCACCGGGGGTACTTCTGTCGAAACACGATCATCAGGAGGGGGCCGGCCAGCAACACCCCACCGGTGCCCGCGGCGGTCGTCGTGCCGTTTTCGGCGGTCCACTCCCACGTCGCGCCTGACACCGTGGCAAGCAGGATGGCGATCGGGATCGCCGTAAACAGACGCAGGAACGTTGTCAGCCGGTTGAGCTGGCGCTCCGGGTAGTCGACGGAGAAACGGACCGGATATTGGGTGGTATCCATCGTTGTTGTATCCCTTCCAGCAGGCGCGGCATCGAAACGCTTCACGGTGACCCGCGCATCGCGATGGATGCACCCGCACCCTGGTGCGCGACGCGGCGGCAGTCGCACCAGGCGAGTTGATGCAGGCTCGACCCTGCGATACACGTTCACAACCGTTCCGCGCATCGTAGGGGCGAACGGCCCCGGCAGGCAAGCGCTGCCGGTTTCGACTCAACAATCCGTGCGGCGATGCGGCTGTGGGCGGTGGAATTCCTGGCGCGTGGCACCTGCCCGCGACGGAGATGCGGAGCTGAATCGTGCGACAATGGGGCCGTACAAGCCGGTCGCCCGCGCCATGGCGACACGTCGACAGCCGGGACTGACAAGGGGTAACCAACAGTGCGCATCACGGTGGTAGGGGCAGGGGCCATGGGGACACTCATGGCAGCGCGGTTGTCGAGCGCCATGCCGGCTGGGGCGGACCCGTCGCAGGTCATCCTCTTCGGGCGACCCTCCGAACATCTGGCGACCATCCAGCGCGAGGGTGTCACCCTCACGGAGCGAGACGGCTCCGCCAGCGTGATACCCGTCCATGCCACCAGCGAGGCCGCCGAGGTCGAGGGCAGCGACCTGGTGATCGTGCTGGTCAAGGCATGGGCCACCGGCGCATCGGTCAAACCCCTGAAGTCCTATCTCGCTCGCGACGCGGTCGTCCTCACGTTGCAGAACGGGCTCGGCAACGCCGCCCAGCTGCGGTCGGCGCTGCTGCACGATGGGGTGCGACCGCATGTCTGGCTTGGAGTCACCACACAGGCAGCGCTGCGGACGGCGCCGGGCCGTCTGACCCACACTGGCGAAGGCATCACCGTGATCGGTCGCCGCTCGAACGAGGTCAACAGCCGCCTGCAGGAGATCGCGACGACCCTGACCAACGCCAACATTCCCACCAGCGCCGTGGACGACATCCACCGCTGGGTCTGGCGAAAGCTGGCGGTCAATGCCGCGATCAACCCGGTGACGGCGCTTGCCGGCGTGCAGAACCGGGCGGTGCGCGAAAATGCCGACCTGAAGGACGCTTGCCAGCTCCTCGCCAGCGAGACGGCCGCCGTGGCCACGGCGCGCGGGTTGCCGCTCGATGCGCAGCAGGTGATGGACGCGATCGACGATGTCGCGGAGGCGACCGGCGACAATCGCTCGTCGATGCTGGTCGACCTGGAGAGCGGTATGCGCACCGAGATCGACGCGATCAACGGCGCGATCGTCAAGGAGGCCCAGCGCCATGGCGTGCCGGTGCCGGCGAACCGGCTGATGGTCTCGCTGATCCATGCGCTGGAAGGCCGGGGACAAGCACGGTAGCGGAGCGCGATTCCCATGAGCGACACAACGAACGACACCCCGCGCGCCAGGCTCGCGGCCGCGCAGATTCGCGCGCGCAAACAGGATGCCGGCGCGCCGCTGGTGATGATCACCGCCTACGACGCCCAGCACGCGCGGATCGTGGAATCTGCCGGGGTCGACATCATTTTGGTGGGCGACTCTGTCGGCACGACCCTGCTCGGCTACGACTCCACCACGCAGGTGACCCTCGACGACATCATCCACCACACCCGCGCGGCACGACGCGGCGCCCCACAGACGCACATCGCCGCCGACATGCCGTTCGGCAGCTATGAGGTGTCCGACGAGCAGGCGGTGGCGAGCGCGGTCCGGCTGATCCGCGACGGGATGGCGGATTCGGTCAAGCTCGAGGGCGGCGCGCGCATGGCGAGCCAGATCCGCGCGATCACGGCCGCCGGCATCCCGGTGATCGGGCACATCGGACTGCTGCCGCAAACGGCGGCAGGCAGTGGTGGTATGCGGGTCCGCGGGCGGACGGTCGAAGAAGCGCGCGCCATCCTCGCCGATGCCCGGGCGGTGTCGGAAGCGGGGGCGTTTCTCTGCGTGATGGAGATGATCCCGGCAGAACTGGCCCAGCGCGTGACGGCGGCGTTGTCGATCCCGACGATCGGGATCGGGGCTGGCGCCGGGTGCGACGGGCAGGTGTTGGTCATCACCGACCTGCTCGGGATGGACTTCGCATTCTCGCCACGATTCCTCAAGCGCTATGCCGAACTCGAGCCCGCGATCCTGGAGGCAGTGGCCCGGTACGCCGCCGACGTGCGATCGGGCGCGTTCCCGGCAGCGGAGCACGGGTTCAGCCTGCCGGAGGCAGTCGCCAGGGCGCTGGAGAGCGAGGAACGCCAATGAGCGAGCCGGTTGTGCTGCGCACGCCGGACGACATCGCCCGATGGCGTTCCGGCGGGACACTCGGCCTGGTGCCGACGATGGGCGCGCTGCACGCCGGACACGCCAGCCTGATCCGCCGGGCGGTGGCCGAATGCGACCGTGTCATGGTCAGCATCTTCGTCAATCCGGCGCAGTTCAACGACCCCGCCGACCTGCGGCGGTATCCCCGGCCGTTCGCACGCGATGTTGCCGTTGCCGGCGAACACGGCGCGGCGGCGATCTACGCGCCGGCGGTCGAGACCATGTACCCGACAGATCACGCGACGACGATCCACGTCGCCGGGGTTACCGAGCGTTGGGAGGGTGCGCACCGTCCCGGCCATTTCGACGGCGTCGCGACGGTGGTGGCGATCCTGCTCAACCACGTCCGGCCCGACCGCAGCTACTTCGGTGAGAAGGACTGGCAGCAACTGGCGATGCTGCGGCGGCTGGC
>JAUIGA010000048.1 GCA_030430125.1 Chloroflexia bacterium
CCCCTCCAAGAGAGAGGAGAATCCTCTCCCTTGGAGGCTACAAGAGCCTGTGCAGAGCGTAGCGAAGTAGCCGCCCGTACGAATTCTGGGCTTACCAACGGTTCACACGAAAATAGACCGACGGTCTCAGTCGATGGGCTTGCAGCGACTGCTGACCTCGTCTCGTTCGCCCATCGCCAGCTCGGACCACTCGATGGCGCAATCCGTATCCAGCTGCGTCAGGACGACCGCCTGGACGATCCCGTCGGCGTCGATGAACACGTGGGTGGGGTAGTTGCGGATCTCCCACGTCTGCGCTGTTTCGAACAGGTCGGGGAACGCCTCGGGATCGGCGACGGCGGTCAGGTAGTTCGGGTCGACCGCGACCGGGAAGGTCGCGCCGACGCGGTCTCGATAGGCAACCGATTCCCGGGGATCTTCCTGCTGGGACACCCCGATCATGTTCATGCCACGGGGCTCGAGCTCTTCCCAGGCCGCCTGGATTTCAGGCATCTCGGCGCGGCACGGTGGACACCACGAGCCCCAGAAATTGAGCCAGACCGGCTCACCCTTCATCTCGGACAGGCGAAACACCTCGCCGTCGGCGTACAGCGACATGAACTCCGGCGCAGGTTCGCCGACCTTCGGCAGCAGCACGCTGTGGACGCCACCGCTGCCGAGCTCTGATGCGCCTTGCGAGCGCGCCAGCCAGACTCCGGCCGCGACGAGCACAACTGCGACCGCAGCGACGATGCCGATCTGCTGCAGGCGGGACGGCTGCGGACGCTGCTGTTGGTCTTCTGAGCTGGTTTCGGTCGCAGTGGTTGTGGACACGGTCGGTTGCCAAGGCCCCTGGTGAGACAGCGGAAGGGCAATCGCTGATCGCGATTGCCCAGGGAAATGCCGGCGCTAGACGCCGCCGTAGGCGTGCAATCCGCCGAAGAAGTAGTTGCCGTAGTACGTGAAAATGACTGCCGCGAACCCGAACAGCAGGATCACGGCGCTGCGCGTACCTCGCCAGCCGCGAAGCGTGCGCGTGTGCAGGTACACCCCATAGACCAGCCAGGTGAACAACGCGGCAGTCTCCTTCGGATCCCAGCTCCAGTAGACGCCCCAGGCGTCGTGGGCCCAAACCGACCCCAGGATGAGGACCAGGGAGAGGAGCGGGAACCCGATGCCGACCGCGCGAAAGGCGACGTCATCCAGCACCTCAAGGCTGGGCAGCCAGCGAATACCCCATCGCTTCTTGACGAGGTAGAACACGGCGGCAGCGAACGACACGGCGAAGGTCGCATAGGCGAAGATGGCGGCGGAGACGTGTGCGGTCATGATCGGGCGCGCCTGGAGCGCCGGTATGAGCGGGGTGATCTCCCGCATGTCCGCCGGCAGGCTCCAGATGTACAGTGTCATGCCGAACGCGATCGGCATGACGATGGCGCCAAGCTGTCGAATGCCGTACATCCGCTCGAAGATGATGTACATGATGGTGATCGCGAGCACGAAGGTGAGCGAAAACTCGTACATGTTCGCGGTGGGAAGACGCTCGGCGGCGATCGTACGGAACAGCACAGCGCCGAAGGCGAAGAAGGCGCCGAACCACGTGAGCAGGGATCCCCACTGCCCAAAGCTGACATTGCCGGGGGCGAAGTCAGCCGAGCTGCTGGTCACCGTGGTGCCTGCGCTGGTCGCCAGGGTGGCGCGCCTGACCCGGACTCGCCCGATGGCGTAGGCGATGTAACACACCGACGCGGCCCCGAGCGCGACCGATGTGGCCGCGAAGAAATAGAATGACAGCTTGACCAGCGTATCCATGCGTACTCTCCGATCCTTCTCCCTGCAACCTGCCGGAGCGACCGCACGACCTGTGCCGCCACCATTCTACCGGGTATCGTCATCCGCCTCGTGGTGATCCCAGTTGCCTTCGTCATCCGGACGCTTGACATCCGGTGCCGCGCCGAGCCGTTCACCGGCATCCCTGGTTAGGGCGAAGAACTCACGCTTGCCGCCCCAGTCCCGTTTTGCCAGTGGCGTCATCATGAGCGTGCCGCCGTCAGCCGAATCCTGAATAATCCCGCGAATCCGCCGGAGCGGAAAGTAGAACGTCACGGCAAGCCCACCGACCAGCATGACCGAAGCGATGATGAAGATCGGGATGCCGGGGTTGTAGGCGACCTGCAGCACCGTGAAGCGCGACTCGCGCTCGAAAAGGAGATTGAGCCCGGCGACATCCTGCGGCTGGCCCTGATCGAGCACCGCCGTCTCCATCGTATCGCCTCCGGCGTTGGCGTCGAGTGGCGAAACCTGAACCCACACCTGACCGTTGGCGAGCTGCAGCGTGTCGAGATCGGGCCGGTTGGCCCGGTTGGTATCCGGGGCGACGACCGCAACCTGCACGCCCTGGGCAGGGAGCCGGATCAGCCCGGCCGGCGCGTCTGGATTCTCTCGCAGGTTGAAGAATCCAACTTCGAGCGGCTGGTTGTAAAGCTCGGCGCCGGTCGCGTCCTTGATCACCATGTCGACGGAAATGCCGAAGCTCGCCTGATAAAAGGTGGCGACGCCGGCGCTGATGGGGTGATTAACCGTGATTGGGCCTTCCGATACCTTGGTGCCGCCGTCGTAGATAATGACGTCGCTGCGGTACTCCTGGGCGTCTCCGGTTTGGATGTAGCTGTCGGTGAACCGGACCAGCTCGACGCTGAGGTCCGTACCATGCCCGACAGCGCGAGTCTCGCCTTCTGCCACCGCGAATTCGACATCACGAAAACCGAACATCGACCCGACGATGCCACCCACCAGGATGAGGATGAGCGCGAGGTGGAATGGGTAGGTGCCTAGCTTCGCCCAGCGGTTCTTGTCGGCATAGAAGTGGATCTGGTCGCCAACCTGCTCGGTCATGAACCGGTATCGCCGGCTTTTAAGCTCCGAGCGCAATCCTGCTTCCAGATCGGCGGCGCTCATGGATGCCGTGAACCTGGCGTTGACCTCGGCGCGGTCGATGTAGCCAGGAGAGGTGCGAATGCGCGGCGTGCTGATCGTCTGCCAGATGCCCGGTGCGCGGTTGATGGTACAGACCGCGATGGCGATGGCGATGATCGCCAGCAGCGACGCGAAGAGTGGACTCCGGAAAACATCCCATGCGTACCAGCGGTCGACGAGGGGCTGGGTGAATGGCCAGGCATCGGCGATCCACTGCGGCACATCGCTACCGCGGAGGGTGCCGATCAGCGTCAGCAATGCAAGCAGGGCGATCTCGAAGACGGCCATGCGGACCGAGCAGAAGAATCGCCAGATGCGGTCGATGACGACCTCGACGGGGGATCGGGATGGTGAGCCGGTTGTCGCGGTGAGCTGGGCCATGTGGTCCTGAAATCCGATCCGGGCAGCACGCCAGCGTGGGCGTTACGTCATGTCCAGTGTACGCCTAGATCGCTGGCTCGTACGGCTGCCATGGGGCGTTTCGAATGATTTCCGTGAATATCTGCTCGTAGATGCCGAGAACCATGATGAGACCGACGCCGATCATCACCGCACCGGTGACGGTTGTCACCATGCCCATGTGCCGGTTGAGCTTGCGGATCACGCCTTCCGAGCTGCCAAAGGCGAGCGCGGCCAGCAGGAACGGCACCGCCAGTCCCAGGGAATAGACGGTGAGCAGCCAGGTCGCCTCTGCGATGCTGCCCTGCCCGGCGGCCATCGTGAGAATGAAGCCAAGGATCGGCCCGACACACGGGGACCACCCGGCGCCGAACGTGATGCCGACGAGGAACGACGATGTGACGGTCCCTGGCTGTCCGGTTTCGAAGTCGGCGCGATGCGTGCGCTGCATGAACGGGATCGTGATCCAGCCGAGTTGGTGCAGCCCGAGCATCACGAGCAGGACGCCACCGAACCGGACCATCCACAACCGGTTCTGGGAGATAAAGTCCAGGGATCCGGCAAGGGCCCCGGCGGTGCCGAGAGCGGCGCCGAGCGCGACGAAGACGAGCGAGAAGCCAAGTACATAGGCGATCGCATTGCGCACCACAACGACACGCACGCCGGCCTTGTCCTGACCTGCCGTCACCCCAGCAATATGCGTCAGGTAGATGGGGATGAGCGGCAGGACACACGGCGACGTGATGGAGAAAACTCCGGCAATGAAGGCGGTGAGAAACGTTACCTCGGTCATCCGAAACACCCTACCACTCCGGGCATTCCCGGTACAATTGAATCGATGGCCCGGGGGTGGCAAGCGGTGCAGTCGTGCCTGAACGGGTCGCGATTGCGCCTGGCCTCTCCGGTCCCCACTGGAATCTCACGTCCTGGAGCTTTCGACATCTCGCCCGGACACGCTTCCATGAGCGACACCCTTCGAGACCGGCTGTATTCCACCGAGGCGATCGTTCTCTCCCGGCGCAACCTTGGAGAAGCGGACCGCATCTACGATGTGTTCACCGCCCGGAGCGGGCGCGTATCGATCATCGCCAAGGGAGCCCGCAAGCCCGAGAGTCGAAACGGTCGATCGCTCGATCTGCTCAACCAGGTTGTCGTTCATCTGTATCACGGACGCAACCTCGAGACGGTGCGTGGCGTCGAGACCATTGCCACCCATCCGGGGTTGCGCACCGATCTCGATGCGTTCGGGCACGCGTGCTACCTGGCCGATCTCGTGCGGGCAATGACGCACGAGCACGAGCCGAGTGAGGCGGTGTATACCCTTCTGGCGCAAACCTTGTCGCTCCTTTCGGACGGTGTCGACCCGTGGCCGGTGACTCGCTACTTTGAGTACGCGCTACTCGGCGCGACCGGATTTCAGGCCCAACTGTACGAGTGCGTCCGCTGCCGCGAGCCATTGACGGCTCAGGTGAATGCGTTCTCGGTCAACGACGGTGGCGTGATCTGCCCTCGATGCCGGGTTGGCGAACCTGGCAGCATCCCGCTGTCAGTTAACGCCCAGAAGTACCTTCGAACCATGCAGCGGGAGGGTTTGCGCCGCATCCTGACACTTCGGCTCGATCCCGATTCGCAGATGCAGGTGCAGCGTGCCCTCGCTGAATATCTCCAGCACCTGGCTGAGCGATCGTTCAGCAGTCTCGCGGTGCTGCATGCGCTGCAGGAGAAGCAGGGTCCGAATATCGGCGAAGGGGAGCGTGACCCGGCTCCGATTCAGCCCGAGTCACGATCAGATGATGTGGGGAACGACCAGTAGCGCCGGTTGAGTGCCGTGAGCGCATTGGGGAGGGATTCTGGTGTTCGGTCGGTGTGTCCGGCCCGTACGTGATGCTGTGAGATTTCACTCGAAGTCCGTATGAGACTGAATTGGGGACGACGGCGCGGTTGGATCGTGAAGGTGATACCCAGCCGCCGTAGCATGCTGAATCCCCTGGAACTTTACGATTCGTTTTCGGACTCTGGAAGCAGGTCGGGTCGCCACCGAGTCGTGCGGCGGCGCGCTTCGTCGGCGCGCCATTTGGTGATGTTGGCATGGTGTCCGCTGAGCAGGATATCGGGCACGCGCAGTCCACGATATTCGGCGGGGCGGGTGAAGTGGGGGTACTCCACGCCTTCGAGGCTGTGGGATTCCTCGCGGATGCTCTCGGCGTCGATGACGCCAGGTATCAGCCGCGTGACACTGTCGCTGATGACCATTGCCGGCAGCTCACCGCCAGTCATCACGTACTCGCCGATCGAGAGCTCGTCGGCGTCGAGAAGCTGACCAACGCGGTCGTCGATACCTTCGTAGTGACCGCAGATGAGCGCAAGCCTGGGTTTCGCGGCAAGCTCCCATGCGACGTCCTGCGTGAACCGGCGCCCGCCGGCCGCCATGATCGCGATGTGAGTTTGGTCGATGTCGTCGCCCAGCACCGACTCCACCGCCTCGACGATGGGCGGCGCCTTCATCACCATGCCTGCGCCACCGCCATATGGGGTATCGTCGGCGGTTCGATGACGATCGTGCGTCCAGTCGCGAATATCGTGTACGTGGATGACGACGTGACCGGCGGTCTCGGCTCGTTTGAGGATGCTCTCGCTGAACGGGCCATCGAACATCCCTGGAAACAAGGTGAAGATGTCGATCCTGAATGGACCGGATGTGGCGGGGTTCATGAAGCAACCGCCGTCTCGCGCTCGCGGAGCAGGCGCAGGATCGGTTCGTGGGCATCGATCATCGTGGGGAGCACCAGATCCGGGTCCACTTCGTAGTGGAGCTCCGGGCGCTGCGTGCCGGATGCGGTGTAGAGTACCGTGCCCAGTCCAGCGCGTTGCGCCGTGTCGATGTCCCATCGGGGTGAATCCCCCACATGCACGCCGAGCTCCGGCGAGGCTTCCACGAGCCGGTAGGCGTGATGATAGATGCGGACGTCGGACTTGTAGTATCCGACACTGGCGGATGTCGCCACGAACGCCAGGCGGTCGAGGATGCCGAATTCGTCGAGCGCCCACTCGAGAAACGGATGGTAGACCGCGCTGGACACGATACCAACCGGTATGCCGAGCTCGATCAGTGCCTCGATGGTGGCGACCGATCCCGGTACCGGTTCGAGATCGGGAAGGCAACGACGCATGCGATCGTCGATGATGGCAGCAATCCGGTCAGGCTCCGCCTCGAGACCGATCTCTTCGAACACGTCGACGACACATGTAAGCGCATCGCGCTCGATGCCGGAGTCGATGACCTGCCGCCGAATTGTTCTGTAGTGGTGTGTGGCTCGCTCCTGCAGGTCGCGGTCCGGCGGTGCGCCGGAATCGTATGCCAGGTCTTCAATGACGAGCGCAGGCAAATCCCGAATCTCGGCATCGAACCAGGGGTCGCAGTGCGCGACGGTGTTGTGAAAATCGAATGTCACGAGTTGCACGGCGGTAGTTGATCTCCGTAACTGCGGCGACGACGACGCTGGTTGCGAGGATAGCACCCGCAGGCCCGGATCGAATCGTGGGATCATGTCGGTGTTGCAGGTGTACGAGGAATCCAAGGAAATCGGGGCAGGCGTGGCACAGTCGTTGATGCTGGATATGGGATTGTCGAAGACGGAGAAATATGCCAGCCGCGACAGCGGTGACACGGTCGAGATCGTGGAGCGACCCGGCGGCGGGTTCTCGGTGGTGATGATCGATGGCCAGGGAAGCGGCAAGGCGGCGAAGACGCTGAGCCTGCTGTTGTCGAGCAAGGCGGTCAGCCTGATCAAGGAGGGCGTGCGCGATGGTGCGGTGGCGCGGGCGACCCATGACCACCTGTTCATGTACCGGCATGGCCAGGTGTCCGCAACACTCGATTTGTTATCGGTCGATATGAAGACCCGATCCGTGGTCGTGACCAGAAATGCCGAGTCGCCGATGATCGTCGGCGACGACGGGGCGTTTCGGACGCTGGATGTCACATCCGGCCCGATCGGCCGGTACCACTTCACCAAGCCGGATATCCGGGAGTTGCCGATGAGACCGGGGCTCGTGATTGTGCTGTTCACCGACGGCATTCCGCACTCAGGGAGGCGGGCCAACCTGCCACCATTCGACTACCTGGCATTGGCGCACGATGCGATCGATTGCAATACACCGGCCCAGGTGATCGCCGACCGGTTCCTGGACCACGCCATCGAGCGGGATCAAGGGCGGCCCGGCGATGATATGGCGGTGGTGACGCTTCGCATCGCCGCGCATGACCAGCAGCGACTGGTGCGGCGCATGCAGGCGCAGTTCCCGATGCCGTAGGCTCGGTCGTAACTCGGGGTATGGCTCGCGGCACGAGGAGGTCGATGGTGGAAGCGCCAGCTGCGCGGGTCGATTCCAGGCGGATCGTCATCATCGGCCCGTGCGCGTCGGGCAAGACCACCCTCGCGGTTGAGCTACGCATTGCCGGGTTCGATGCGCGGGTATGCGGGCAGGAGCACAGCGACATCGCCGATCTCTGGCGGCATCTCGATCCCGACGTGCTGATTGGCCTGCACGTCGATCTGGACACCCTGCGCGGGCGTCGATCAAGCAACTGGCCTGCCTCGATCTATGCCCGGCAAATCGAGCGCCTGCGTGATGGATTCCGGCACGCAGACCTCGTGGTCGACACGAGGGCATACGACGCGCGCGAAGTGGCGGCACGGGTGACAGGCTGGCTGCGGAGGACGCTGCCAACGTAGAAGCGGTGCCAGCCAGCGGAAATCCTCCGAAATCGTCTGGTACGGAATCTGGGCAATCCATCGCCCATCCCAGGCAGTGATATGGGCGGTTCTTTCGCGGTGTTTTTTCTGGGTGGTCATGCCGCAAGACGGCACCACCGCGCATGAAATGCCAGCGCGAGCCGCCACAGGGGCGGCACTACGCGCGCTGGCGTTTGTTAGCAGCTTGTCGAAGGGCTCAGCACAGGCACGCTTGGCCGAGCGAGGATGGGGACACGGTGCCCTCCCGTACTTGAGCGCTCTCGATGTGTTCATCCGGATCTTGTATCAGTTCAGCGACAGCTTGCGGCCGGGGAAATCGATAGCGTTGCCGATCATGCCGGTGTGCTTCAACACGGCGTGCTCGCGTCGCAGGTACCGATCGAGGACGGCGAGGCGATCGTCGATCGCGCGGGCTTCCAGCAGCGCCTGGCGTTCCCCGGCGTGGAGCGTCAGCGTCTCGCCGATCACCCAGGAGCCGCGCGACGGGTTGTTGGTGGTCTCCAGGCGCGGCAGGGCCTCGCCGATGAGGCGCTCGATGAGCGCCAGGTATCCCGTGAATCGGGCCTGCAGGGCGGCGTATGACAAGGCGACCTGGTCGCCATCGTCGATGATGTCTGCCAGCGGTTCGACCTCGCCGATCGCATATCCGTTCGACCAGTCGATACCGCCGATATGCACGCGGAAGGTGCCTGACACCACGATATCGGATCGGCCGTCGGGACGTGGGCTGATTCCCGACACGTGGCAGGCGGTTCCGACCCGCGACGGCGCGAGCTCGATTCCCCCCTGCTCTCCGCCTGGCGAGAGGGCAACGACAAATGCCGGGTCGTTGTGCCGCGTGTCGCTCAGCATGCGCCGGTACCGCTCCTCGAAAATGTGGAGCGGGAGCAACCCATTGGGGAACAGCACGGTGCCGAGCGGGAAAATCGGGAGATGAGACTCGGTCATGGGTGGAATCCGGGAGGAAGGTCGGAGCAGTCCGATGGGGCAAAGTATACGCCGTTGTTGGCGGTGGCCCGATTTCCGGGGAGATGCGCGCACGACCGCAGGCCCAACGGGCGGTATCATTCTTTGTGATCGGGGATGCGACACAGTCCGCGAGGATGCGTGATGAACCCAGGCCAGGGGCAGGCAAGGAGGTGCCGGAGATGGCGACGCCAGATGGCGATCCACGAGCGGTGAGCTCCGTGGCTCCGCTGACGTTGGCGGACGTACCACGCTTGCATTCGGCCGGCAATCCGCGGTTCAACGAGTCCGACATCATGACGGCGGTTATGCACTCGCCGGGCGCATTCTGGGTGCCGGACACTGGCGAGTTCATCGTTGTGACCCCGTGGCGGCACCGGGACGAGATTCTCAATGTGCAGATCCTGTGGTCGTTTCGCCACGACGGCGCGTTGCTCGACGCGGCCGCCGAGTCGGCAGCCGATGCCGGAGCCGCGGCGCTGATCATGCTGGAAACCGGTGAGCGGCGGCGTCCTGCGTTCTATCACCGCCACGGGTTCAGTCGCATCGAGCTCATTCGCACCTACGAGCATCTGGAGCCGCGCGTGTTGGCGCGCGGTCACGAACGCGGGGTCCAGGAGTTCCTGCAGGTGCATCCCGACGACTCGACCCTGCATGAGCTGGTCGAGCATCTCGATCACGACGCGTTCCCATGGTTCTGGTGGAATTCGGCGTCCGAGTTTCGACACTATCTGCGATATCCCGGCGTGGAGCTTTGGGCCGGGGTCCAGCAGAACCGGCTTGTGTCGTACTTTGGGTTCACTGCGTATCACCACTGGGCGCACCTCGATCGCATCGCGGTCGCCCCGGGCGACCAGGGAGCGGGGCTGGGACGGTCGGCGCTTTCCTTCGCCGCAGCGCGGATGCTGCGTCACGGCGCGCGGCGGATCGGGCTGAGCACGCAGGGGAGCAATCGTGTGTCGCGGCGTCTGTACGAATCGATGGGATTTCGGCACACGCGACAGGCGGACTATGATGTGTTCGGTATTGTCCTGGACGAAGGGCGGGTGTTCGCACCTGCCGGAACGACATCGGAACTGGATCGAGGCAGACGCTGATGGGTAGCAGATTCGGCACGATTTTCTCATTGACGACCTGGGGCGAGTCGCACGGACCCGCGCTCGGTGTCGTGGTCGAGGGGTGCCCGGCCGGCA
This sequence comes from Chloroflexia bacterium, assembly GCA_030430125.1. GTDB lineage: Bacteria > Chloroflexota > Chloroflexia > Thermomicrobiales > UBA6265 > JACCVC01. The sequence goes on from JAUIGA010000048.1 coordinate 10,271, forward strand.
TCCCGCTCACCGTCGAGGATGTCCAGCACGAGCTGGACCGCCGCCGGGTAGGGCAAAGCAAGGTCACGACGCCACGTGGCGAGAAGGACCGGGCCGAAATTCTCTCTGGAGTGTTCGAGGGTGTGACGACCGGCGCGCCGATTTCGTTGATCACCTACAACGCGGATGCGGATTCCTCGAAGTACGACAACCTGCGCCACCTGTTCCGCCCGGGTCACGGCGACTACACCTACCACATGAAGTACGGGCATCGCGATCACCGCGGCGGTGGGCGTTCGTCTGCGCGGGAGACATGGGGGCGTGTCGCCGCGGGCGCGATCGCGCGGAAGATCCTCGCCCATGCCGGTGCTCGAGTCTATGGATTTACGCGCGAGATCGGCGGGATCGAGATGGAGACGTTCGATGAGTCCGTGATCGAGCGCAATATCGTGCGATGTCCCGACCCGGTCGCGGCGGAACGCATGATCTCCGCGATCATGAAGGTCAAGGAAGAGAAGAACAGCCTGGGCGGTATCGTCGAAGCGCGCGCCGTCGGCGTGCCCGTGGGGCTAGGCGAACCGACGTTCGAGAAGCTCGATGCGCTGATTGGGCAGGCGATGCTGAGCATACCCGCCACGAAGGGGGTCGAGGTTGGGCGCGGCTTTGCACAGTCACGCCTGACGGGCAGAGAATCGAACGATCCGTTCGAAATCCGGGACGGCAGGGTGCGGACGACCAGCAATAATGCTGGAGGCACGTTGGCGGGCATCTCCACGGGCGAGGAGATCGTCGTGCGGGTGGCGATCAAACCAACATCGTCCATCGAGCAGGACCAATCGACAATCACCACCGATCTTGAGCCCACCACCGTCAAGGTCGAGGGTCGGCACGATCCGTCGGTCGTGCCGCGCGCTGTGCCGGTGGTGGAGGCGATGCTTGCAAATGTCCTTGCCGATCTCTACCTGCGCAATCGGGCGTCACGAATCGACTGGGACTGACATCAGGGGAATCAGGTTCGTTTCCTGCGACGCGAATTGGTACAGTACCAATTTTGTCCGCAATACCGATCGGCGGATACACTGCCGCGATCTCAGGAGGAATCCCGATGATCATTCTTGTTCTCATCCTGATGGTATTCGGATGGTTCGCTTCCGCAACCGTGGAATCGACCGCCAGCGTCGAGCATTCCGTTGCGCATGCCGTGACGGCGAATGAGGCCCTCGCCCCGTTCGAGGTCGACGACCGTCCGGTGGACGGATTCGCCGTCGATTCGGTGAGCGGCGAGGCGGCCTACGCCATCGCTGGCGAGTCGATCTACCGGAGTGCCAATGGAGGATGGCTGGAAACCGGTACCACGCCGGGGCTTCCCGAATTGGTCGTTGATTCCAGAATGCCGAATCGGCTCTGGGCGGGCGGCGAGCTGGATTGCTACCGCGGAGAAGCGGAGCCATGGTCGTTGATGCGGTCGGACGACGCCGGGGCTACGTGGAGCGATACCGGTGCCGGCACCCTGGCACCGCTCGCATCATGGGAACCTGGCGGTATTGTGATTGCGCACGACTGTGCCGGTTTGCAGGTGTCCGGCGACAGCGGTGCGACCTGGGCGATGCCGGACGGCCTGCCTCTCGGTTCCCAGGTCACGTCGTTCGCGGTGCTGAGCGTGCCCGAATCGGCGGAAGGGTTGGTGATCCTGATCGGGGTGACTGGCGAGGGCGGCACGAGCGAGCTCTACCGGGTCGACCTGTCTGGCCCGGAACCTGACGCTTCGGCGCCGCTCCTGACGTACTACGCGATTGCACCGATCGGTGTCGATGCCGAGGGCGCAGTGTACATCGGCGCTCCGCAGGGTGTTCTGCACAGCGACGATCGCGGCGAGACTTGGACGTTGATCCGTGATGGGTTGGAATCAACGACGCTGGATGCAGATCCGGTCGAGGAATTTCCTGTGGATCTCGAGCCGGGCACCTTCGGGCTCACAGCGATGGCGACGCCGGGCGATGCCGTTGTCGTCGCCGGGGTCGACGGGGTGTATCTCCTCAACAGCGACAACGGTACGTGGAACCTGATGGCGAGTACCGACGTGGAGGTTCGAGGGATGGCAGTCAACCCGAACGCGGACGAACTGCTACTGCTTGGTGACGATGGCGGCGTATGGCGTCTGTCCATGGGGTCGAATTGACCGCAAATCTCGACGTGGATACACGTGAACCGGCGCGGATGTCAACCGTCCGCCGGCGAATACACACGGGAGACACATGAACATTCTGACGGGTTCCCTTGATTCCGCACGCGTGGACGTGATCGCGGTTGCCGTGGCAGGTGAGACAGGTCTCGAATCGTTCCTGTCTTCGGAGATTGCCGAGTCGATCGATGCGACTGGCCTGAAGCGATACGCCGGCGACCGGTTGTTCTCTGGCG
>JAUIGA010000049.1 GCA_030430125.1 Chloroflexia bacterium
CTGGGCGATCGCGTCGCGGAGCAGCGGCACCGCCCGGCCGATCTCTCCCGCCGCTGTGGCCAGTGAGCCGAGCGAGACCAGCGCGTAGCCAGCCGAGTACGGGTCACCCAGCTCCTGGACTACGGCGAGTGAATCGCGCAGATGCCGCTCGGCCGACTCGATATCGCCGCGAGCGCGATCGATATCGGCCAGCGCCGAGAGCGAGACGGCGCGGTTGAGCATGTCGCCGACTTGCGCGGCCAGGTGATCGGCCTCCTCCTTGTAGCTCGCCGCCAGCTCGCGCTCCCCGCGCCGCAGCGCGAGCGAGGAGAGGTTGCCCAGGTTGACCGAGAGCACCCAGCTCTCCCCCATCTCCCGGCACAGGTCGACCCCAGCCTGCATCTGCGCCCACGCCGCATCGAGCTCTCCCCGCTGGAGGAACACGAGCCCGAGGTGGACCCGAGCGTTCGCCTCGCCCCAGTGGTCTCCCGTGTCCTTGGCCAACTCCAGGCTTTCCATGCCATCGACGTAGGCTTCGTCGACCCGGCCCGTCGTGTGCAGCGCGAAACCCCGGCACGCCGTTGCCCTGACGAGTTGCCGTCGCGCATCGATCTGCCGGCAGATGACAACCGCCTCGTTAAGTGCCTCCAGGGCTCGCACGACATCCCCCTGCCTGAGCGCCACAATGCCAAGACCGCTGAGCGACGCTGCGCGTCCTGCCGTAAGCGCTCCGCCCTGCGGGTGCGCCACCAGGGCTTCATATGCCGCGCGAGCCTCGGTGTAGAAGCCACGCAGCACCAGGAATTCCCAGATACTGCCGACCATCTCCTGCGCATCCACGATTCGCTCGCGCTCCCGCAGCCACGCCAGCGCGCCGCGGATGTTGTCGAGCTCGGCGTCGAGCCTGCCCAGCCAAGCAAGCTGGTCCGAGCCTTCGATGCCTGTGTCGGCCCGCCGCGCCAGCTCGAGACACCAGGCGGCGTGGGCATCGCGGACGGCGTCGGTCTCACCCAGCGCGTCGAGGCAATCCAGCCCGTACTCGCGAATCACCTCCAGCATCCGAAATCTCGGCGCGCCGGTATCCATTGGGAGCCGGTGGACCAGGCTCTGGTCGACGAGGCTCGTCACCACGTCGATCGCCGGCACGGACGTTCCGGCCTCCTCCAGCGCCTCCGCGGCGTCCAGCGCGAACCCGCCGGTGAACACCGCCAGCCGCCGGAACCACCACTGCTCCTCCGTGGACAACAGGTCGTGACTCCAGGCGATCGCGTCCCGCATCGTCTGGTGGCGCGGCGGCGCGTCCCGCAGGTCGGACCGCAGGACGTCGAGCCGATCTGTCAGGCGTGCCAACAACGCGTCCGGGGACAGCACCCGCAACCGTGCCGCCGCCAGCTCGATCGCCAGCGGCACGCCGTCCAGCACCCGGCAGATGCCGGCTACTGCAGAGGCATTGGCCGGCGTCAGCGTGAAGTCGAGCCGGACGGCACCGGCACGCTGCACGAAGAGCTCAACGGCCGCGCGCTCCGCAAGGCGCTCAATGTCGTCGTCGATCCCCTCCCCGGGGAGGTCGAGCGGCGCCACCAGGAATCGCCGTTCGCCGGCGATCTGCAGCGCGATCCGGCTGGTGGCGAGCGCCGTCACCCGCGGGCAGGCACCGAGCAGCTCGCTCACCCAGAGCGCCGCCTCGTCGACGAGGTGCTCCAGGTTGTCCAGCACCAGCAGCAGGTGTCGTTCCCGCAGGACGTTCAGCATCAGATCGGACGTCGCGATGTCGCGCGATTCCTGTATCCCGAGGGCCCGCGCCACCGCGACCGGCACGAGCTCGGGATCGCGTACCGGGGCGAGCGGAACGAAGCAGGCGCCGTGGACGAAATCCCCCTCGATACGACGGGCGATCTCGACGGCGAGCCGCGTCTTGCCGATCCCGCCCGGACCGGTCAGCGTGACCAGGCGCGTGGTTGCCGCGTCGAGCATCCGCACACCCGTCTCGATGTCGGCCTCGCGCCCGACGGTCGGGGTTGGCGGCGCGACCACGGACCAGACCGGCTGCCCCTGACCAGGGGGCACGGTCAGCGATGTAGCTGGTTGCTCGAAAGATGACGACCTCGACATTGCCAACCTCTGCCGCTGGTGAAGTCGCTGGAATGTCCTGCTGACCTGTGCTTATGGTGCATTGCAGCCGCTACGGAGTCAAGCCAAGCCCCGCCATCTGCCCCGAACACGATGCGACCCGCCGGGTGGAAGGCACCGGGCGGGTCGCGAAGAGGAAAGAAGGGGAAGCGGGACGAACCCGCGAGTGTACGGAGATCCATGGGGCCAGGTCGGCCCCACGAAAGAAGGTGCCATGGTGACGTACGAGGAAGCTCCCTGTCTCTGACCTGGGGTCGGTGCTTGCCGGTCCCCCTCGGGGGCGAACGACGAGCGATCACCATATTGCGCCGCTATGGGTACAGAAACGCGTTCTGGGTCGCGGTCAGCTCTTCCTCGTCCAGGGTGCCGGACGACGCAGCCGTATCCGCATCGTCAAGGTCGTCTCCGCCTGCAAGGACGCCACCAAGGGCTTCCTTGCTTTCGATCAGGGCGATCGAGCGCTCGTTCGCCGTCTGCCCGAATTCAAGGTCGAATCCCGACCCGGTCGCAGTCGTGTTGTCCGTCGTCAGGTCGTTCAATGCGATGGAGCGCTCGGATTCATCCAGCGTGCCGCTCGCGGTGTCCTGCGAGCTCGCCACGATCTCGCGTTCCGGACCGGACCCGACCAGCACCGGCACTTCGTCCGCCGCCACCAGCTCGCGCTCCGGGCCGGACCCAACCAGCACGGGCACTTCCTGGGCGGACTCGTCGGTCGCGCTGCCGCTGCCACCGGCATCGTCGTTCGGACGGAGCACCTCGGCACCGGCAGGCTGGCCGCCAAATGCGAGCGTAACGAACAGGATGGCGAGAAACACAATCAGTCGAGTCGAGAACACCGTCGTTGCTGCGTTGAATGTCATGGTGGTTCTCCCTCGGCGAGCGTGGCCGGGACCGATGGGTAGCCGGAATGCGTGGCCACGCCCGCCTGTTCAAGCGCCGCTTCGTTGCGGCATGTCCTCCGCGTCATTGCGGACTGCGTCGCCGCCTCATTGCGGCAGAAACCTCCGCGCCATTGCGGAATCTGGTGTCGACTCGTCGCGACGAGGAATCCCATTCCTCGATACGCGACGGCCGGAAGAGGATCGCGCCGCGGGCTGGAATGCCGCGTCGCCGGACTGGCGGGACGCTTCACCCTGGCATCGCGGGGGAGCTGGGTGGCGGCGTCGATCCTGCCCACAGTGTCCTCCCCGGCGCGCGGCCGCACATCGTGCAAACTGCGGATTCCTCCGCGGGCACGGCAGCCTCCCGCCTTTGCGCAAACTACGTACCCGTCTCTACACCAGCGTGCCGTGCTACCATCCCATTTCGAGCGATCACCCCCGCCGGAGGCGTCCATGCCCGATTCGGAGCCGATCATCCGCGCCAGCGGCCTGACCAAGCGCTTCCGCCGCGCGGTGCGGCCACCGGGCCTGCGCGGTGCGCTCAAGCACCTTGTGCGGCCGCGCTACGAGACGCTGACCGCCGTCGACGCCATCGACCTCACCATCCACCCCGGCGAGAGCGTCGCCTACGTCGGCCCGAACGGCGCCGGCAAGTCGACCACCATCAAGCTGCTCACCGGCATCCTCGTGCCCAGCGAGGGCGAAGTGAGCGTCCGTGGTATCGCCCCCTGGCAACACCGCATCGACAACGCCTTCAACATGGGTGTCGTCTTCGGGCAGCGCACGCAGCTGTGGTGGGATATCCCGGTGGTGGAGTCGTTCCGGCTGCTCGGCGACATCTACCAGCTCGATGCCGCCACCTACATACGTACCTTCGACGACCTCGTGGAGGTGCTCGACCTTCAGCCGCTGCTCGCGGTGCCCGCACGGCAGCTCTCGCTGGGCCAGCGCATGCGCTGCGACCTCGCCGCCTCGCTGATCCACTCCCCGCCGATCCTCTATCTCGACGAACCCAGCATCGGACTCGATGTTTCCGTCAAGGCGCGATTTCGCGAGTTCATCCGCGCCATGCACCGCGAACGCGGGCTGACCGTGATGCTCACCTCGCACGACCTCGGCGATATCGAGGAGCTCTGCGAGCGAATGGTGATGATCGACAAGGGACACATCGTCTACGATGGCGCGCTGACCGAGATCACCAACCGGTTCGGCTGGGAGCGCACACTCGCGCTGACCCTCTCCGACCCCACCCCGGACGCCGACACCATTGCGACCGGCGCACTCGACGGACGATCCGGCGTCCGGGTCACGCAGCCCACCGACACCACGCTGACGATCACCTATGACGGCAGGATCGTCACCTCGGGCGAGCTGATCCGCGACCTCGCCATCAGCGTGCCCATGACCGACGTCGACATCCAGGAACCGTCGGCCGAGTCGATCATCCGCCACCTCTACGAGGGGACGCTCCGCTTCGACGATGCGCCGGGGAGCGACGCATGAGCGAGCTCGCCATCGCGCCGCCGAAACATCCGAGTGCGCTCAAGCGATACGTCTCCATCGCCCGCATGGCGCTGCAGCAGACCCTCGCCTACCGGGGCACGACGCTGGCGACGGTGCTGATCCTCTTCCTCTGGATCGCGATCCTGTTTTCGTTCTGGAACAGCGCCTACGCCGGCCGGGAGGAGATCGCCGGATACACCCATCGCGACATGCGCACCTACATCCTGCTCGCCTATGCCATCAACGCCCTCGTCGGCTGGCGGGTGGCCCGCGGCATGATGGGCCGCATCCGTACCGGCGAAATCGTCATCGACATGGTCCGCCCGCTCAACTACCGCACCACGCAGCTCGCCATCGCCGCCGGTGGCGGGGTGATCGAGGGATGCATCAGCTTCGGCATCGCCATCGGACTCGGCCTGTTGTTCTTCGACATCCGTCCGCCGGACAGTCCGCTCGCCGCCGGGCTCTTCATCTTCAGCGTACTGCTCGGCTTCGTGACCAAGGTGCTGGTCGTCTTCTTGATCAGCCTGCTCACCTTCTGGACGCTGCAGGGGGTCGGCATCATGTGGGCGCAGGGGTCGGTGATCGCGATTCTCTCCGGCACGCTGGTGCCGCTGGCGCTGCTGCCGGGGTGGATCCGGGTTGTCGCCGAGGTGCTGCCGCTGCGGGGCATCGTCGCCACGCCGGTATCGATCTACATTGGCACCGCCGACGGCCTGGCCCTCGCCGGGTTGCTGGCGCTGCAGCTGGCATGGTTGGCAGCGCTCTGGTGGGTCACGGATCGCGCGTGGCTCCGTGCCTTCCGCGCCGTCGAGATCCAGGGAGGGTGAGACGATGGCCCGCTGCGCAGGCAACCGGCCCTATCGCACGTACGGGCGGACCTCGTGGCCGCCCTCGGGGCGGGGACAAGCCCTGCCCGTACCTGGTCATTCGCAAGGGCAGAGCAGCCGCCGTAGGGGCAGACCTCCGAAGGAGTTGTCTGCCCGGCCGCCGTCAGGCGGCAAGGCGCAGCGATGTCAGCAAACGGATATCGTGGCCGCGTCGCGATCACATCTTCCGACAGCAGGCATCGCGCCGTATTGCCGCCTATCGGCGGCTGGGCCGGTACAAGACCGGCCCGTACACGACACAACCACAATCCGGGAGAGGCCATGAGCGCCACCACATCCAACAGTAGCCCCTCCCGCCGACCGTCGATCCGGCTGCTGGTCCGGTTCTACCTCCGCCTGCAGCTGATGCAGCTGCGTACCGCGGTCGAATACAACGCCGACTTCTGGATCGGCATCGCCGGGTCGGCGCTGATGCATGTGTCGGGTCTCGTCTTCATCTCGGCGCTGTTCAGCCAAATCCCTGAGGTGGAGGGCTGGACCGCCTGGGAGATCGCGCTGATGTACGCGTTCGCGCTGATCGCGCGCGGCGTCATCGAGATGGCCTGCGACGGCCCATGGGCGCTGCGGATGCTGGTCAACACCGGCCAGTTCGACCGACTGCTGGTGCGGCCGGTTCCCCCGGCGCTGCAGGCCGCGACGCAGATCGCCAGCATCCACGGCATCGGGCAGATGGGACTCGGTGTCGCCGTCTTCCTCACGGCGAGCGCTCGTACCGGCATCGACTGGACACCCGGCAAGGTTGCCTTCCTCGCCCTCACGCTGGCCTGCGGGATGGTGATGCTGGCGGCGATCAACTATCTCGTCAACCTGATCGCGTTCTGGGAGCCGTCGGCGGAGAGCGCGCTGCCCACCTTGTTCGCGACCATGATCGACTTCGCGAAGTTCCCGCTGGACATCTACAACCTGTTCATCCGCGCACTGATCACCATCGTGCTGCCCTACGCCTTCATAACCTACTTCCCGGCGCTGGTGCTGCTGGACAAGGATTCCCCGGTGCGCTGGATGGGCTACCTGACACCGCTCGTCACGGCCGTCGTCGTCGCCGTCACGGCCATCCTGTGGCGCACCGGCATCAACCGCTATCAGGGCGTTGGGCACTGAGCGAAGCTACACGTAGTGGATCGGCCATACACCGTCCGGCGGCTTGCAGGGCGCTCGAGCAGTCGTTCCCTGTACCTACGCGTTTTGCCGGCCCTGTGCCGGCTGTGCGATCGGCCGCCACAGAGCCGGCACGACATGTCAACCGCTGTAACGCAGCCGGAAGCGACCGTGATACCTTGTGGCACGGTCGCTTCCCAACGCGGGCGAGCATCATGCCGCCGCGCTTGCCTGCTCGGGCACGTACGCCGTGCCGTTGTCCCCGACGATGGCGTACCCGGATGCTTCGGTGGAGGGCGCGACGGCCGCGAAGCTGCCGTCACCGATCCCCTCGGGGGAGATAGCGACACCGCCCTCGCCGACGATCACGAAGACGCCGGTGTCCGCCGCAACCTCGATCGCGCCGTCACCGATCTGCTCGGGCACGTAGACCGCGCCGTCTTCACCGACGATCGCATAACCGCCTGGCACGGCCCCAGTCTCTGCGTCGTCGCAACTTGCCCACTCGGGCACGACAGTGTTCCCCTGATCGTCAACGATGACGTACCCGCTCGTGCAACTCCCCGCTGCCGATACCGGCGAAGCGATGAGCCCGGCGAGGACGACGGCAGCCGCAACCGCGGCGGTGACGATTGAGCGGGCGACCAGTTTGGAATTGCGAATCGCATTCATGACAGATGCTCCTCGTGGATCGCGGAATGCAAGTGTGAACGTCCACAAGGCCATACTGCGTGTTGGCGGGAACGCACGCATCGTCAGAACTACGTGTTTGCCCAGGACGGGCAAGACTGTCCGACGTGCATGAACTACGTATTTGCTTCAAACATCATGAATTCGGTGTGATGGGGGCTGTTCAGGCGAGGCCGTTGCGGATCGCGTATGCGACGGCCGCAGTGCGGCTCGGAACCCCCAGCTTGCCAAGGATGGTGCTGGCGTGGCTGGTGGCCGTGCGGCGGCTGATGAACAGCACCTCGGCGACCTCCTGGTTGGTGAGGCCCTCCGCCATCAGCCGCAGCACCTCCAGCTCCCGCGGGGAGAGCTGGCCACCGGGGCCGACGGCGACCGGCGACGCTGGCGGGCTGGGTGCCGTGTCGAGCGGCGGCTCCCAGGCCAACGCCTCCGCAACCGCCTCGTCGAGCGACAGGGCCTGGCCGGCCTCCCACGCCCGACGGTAGTCGTCCTCGCCCAGCGCGGCGGTGATCGCGGCGACGCGCGCCGCGTGCTCGCCCGGCGTGAGCTCGTTCCGCGCGATGCCCGCCTCGGCTTGTGCGGCGTCGGTCGCGCCGATCCACCGCGCCGCCAGCGGCGGCTCCCCGGATAGGATCGCGACATCGGCGATGGCATCGAGACACAGCCCAATTCCACCGGGACTGCCCAGCCGCTCCAGGTGGGACATCGCCTCCCGGAGCAGAGGCATCGCCCGGTCGATCTCTCCGGCTGCCGTGGCCAGCGAACCAAGCGCGACCAGCGCGTAACCGATATGGAAGGGGTCGCTCAGCTCGATGGCAATGGTGAGGGCTTCGCGCAGGTGGCTCTCGGCCAAGTCAGGCTCGCCGTGGACACGGTCGATTTCAGCGTGTCTCAAGAGCGTTGCTGTGCGATTGCGCCTGTCGCCGACCCGTGCGGCCAAGTGACTGGCTTCCTCCATGTAGCTCGCCGCCAACTCGAGCTCCCCACGCCGCCGCGCGAGCATGGCAAGGTTGCCCAGGTTGATCGAGAGCATCCGGCTCTCCCCCGTCGCCCGGCAGAGGTCGACACCTGCCTGCATCTGGACCTGTGCTTCCTCGAGCTCGCCTCGCTGGAGGAACACGAGCCCGAGGTGGCTCCGAGCCTGCGCTTCGCCCAAGCGGTCTCCCGTGCCTTTCGCCAGCTCGATGGCTTCCATGCAGTCGGCATAGGCGTCGTCGCTCCGGCCCACAAGGACCAGCGCGTAGCCCCGGCGCACCAGCGCCCTGACAAGCTGCCGCCCCGCTTCGAGTTGCCGGTAGATGGCCACCGCCTCGTCCAGCGCCTCGATGGCGCGCGGCGCGTCACCCTGCCTGAGCGCGACGCCACCCAGCCCAGTCAATGTCCCGGCGCGCCCCATGGTCGGCGCGGCCCCCAGCGGATGCGCCACCAGTGCCTCACCGGCCGCCCGCGCCTCCGTGTACAGCCCGCGCAGCGCCAGGAATGCCCCCATCCACCCGGCCAGGTCCTGCGCCGCCCCGATCCGCTCGCGCTCCCGCAGCCACGCCAGCGCGCCGCGGATGTTGTCGAGCTCGGCATCCAGCCGGCCCAGCCACGCAATTTGCTCCGAGCTATCGATGCCGGAATCGGCCCTGCTCGCCAGGTCGAGACACCAGGCGGCGTGGGCGTCGCGAGCGGCGACCATCTCACCGTGCCTGTCGAGACGGTCCAGCCCGAACTCGCGAATCACCTCCAGCATCCGAAACCGCGCCGCGCCGGTCTTCGTGGGGACCAGGTGGATCAGGCTCTGGTCGACAAGACTCGTCACCACGTCGATCGCCGGCACGGACGTTCCGGCCTCCTCCAGCGCCTCCGCGGCGTCCAGCGCCCGGCAGATACCGGCGACATCAGATGCGGTCGTATCGTCGAGGGCAATGTCCGGTCGCACCGCGCTGGCGCGCTCGACGAACAACCGCACCGCGGCACTTTCGTCCGCAATATCGACCGTGATCTCGCAGTCGGACTCCGGAACCCCGAGCGGCTCAACCGGGAACTGCTGCTCCCCGGCGATGCGGAGCGGCGCCCTGCTGGTAGCAAGCACCTTCAGACGCGGGCAGCGTGCGAGCAGGTCGGCGAGCCACGGCGCAACGCCATCGACCAGGTGCTCCAGGTTGTCCAGCAAAAGCAGCGTGTGGCGCTCACGCAGGAAGGCGAACAGCGTCTCGTCGATCGAAAGATCACCGCCAGGGGTGATGCCGAGCGCCTGCGCGACGGAGACCGGCACGAGGTCGGAATCGCGGACTGACGCCAGCCACACGGGCGTCATGCCGTGAGCGAAATCGGGCGCCAGCTGGGACGCCACCTCGACGGCGATCCGCGTCTTGCCGATCCCACCGGGACCGGTGAGCGTCACCAGTCGCGTGTCGCCGGCATCGAGCAGCGCGCGGATGGCGGCAATGTCGCCCTCGCGTCCCAGAAAGAATGTCATCCAACCGGAGAGCGGCTCAGCCGGCTCATGAGCTCGCTTGGGCTCAGGTAGCGACGCATGGGACATCGCGGGGTTGCCCTTCACGCGAGGCCGTTGCGAATCGCGTAGGCGACGGCCGCGGTACGGGTGTGCACGCCCAGCTTGCCGATGATGGTGCTGGCGTGGCTGGCGGCCGTGCGCAGGCTGATGAACAGCGCGGCGGCCACCTCCCGGTTGGTCAGGCCGTCCGCCATCAGTCGCAACACCTCCAGCTCGCGCGGGGAGAGGTCCTTCGCCGCCTCCGGAACCGCTGCGATGTTGGAGGGTGCTATAGCCGTCTCCGGAGGCGCATATACAAGCGCCTCCGCGACCATTGCGTCATCCTCCAGCGCGAACCCTGCCTCCCACTCGGCCCGCATCGCGGGGTCATTGAGTTTCGACCGAATGGCCTCGATGCAGCTTGGCTCCATGAATGGAGGGTCGCCATGGGGGCGGGGCACCCCGATGCGATCGAACAACCCGTCCGCCATGCCATGGAATCGCATTGCCGCCGGCAGGTCGTCGATCGCGAGGGCGACACCGGCAAGGCCATCGAAGATCCATTCACAGCCGCACTGCAGGCCGCTCCGCAATCCAGCCCGCTGGCCGGCAACGACGCCTTCCTGAAGGTGGCGGATCGACGAGCCAACATCGCCGTCAGCAAAGGCCAACGCGGCCAGGCCGGCATGCGTGAGGAGCTCGCCCCCGGCATAACCTGTTCTCCGGGTGATGGCGAGAATTTCCTGGAGCAGGTCGTTCGCCGACACAGGATCGCCACCACGCCAATAGATATCGGCGAGGTGCACGAAGTCCATGGGCAGCAGGTGGTGATCCCCGACCTCCCTGCCGATGGCGATACTCTCCTCGAAAAGACTGATCGCGAGCGCCGTATCCCCATCCCTCATGGTCAGGATTCCGAGATGACCGAGGATGTTGCCCAGCCGTGCGCGTTCGCCGGTCATCATGCACGTCGCCTGGGCTTCCTCAAATCGTTCCCTGGCCGCGGCATGGTCGTTCTGCTCCAGCAGCGCCAGCCCCATCATGTCGAGGGCACTCGCGACACAGTCGAGATCGCCCACTGACCGGGCCAGCCGGAGACTCTCGTCGTAGTATGCGAGCGCCTCATCCAGACGCCCCGTATCCATCGTCGCCCACCCCAGGGCCATCAAGCCGCGGGCCGCATACCCGTGCTCTCCCCGTTCGGTATAGATCGCGAGCGCTTCCTGGCAGGCATCGACCGCCCTGTCCATGTCGGCCTGGCTGCGCGCGTAGTTCCCAACGACACCCAGTGCATGTGCCCGTTCCAGCGTCCGGTCGGCGGCTCGCGGGTGCGCCAGCAGGGTTTCGAGCGTCGTTCGCGCCTCGACGTCATGGCCCCGGCTGCCATGGAACGGCCAGATCGCCACGGCCAGCGCCAGCGCCTCCTCGATCCGCTCCCGCTCGGTCAGCCACGCCATCACCGCGCGGAGGTTGTCACGTTCGACCTCGATGCGGTCGAGAATGGCCACCTGCGCCGCGCCGCGCCCGGCCGGAGCCGCCTCCCGCACCGATTGCTCCAACGTGGCGACCAGGCGCAGGAAATAGCCGGCATGGGTATCCCTGGCGTCGACATCCTCTCCTGCATCGGCAAGACGTTCGACACCAAACTCGCGAAATGTCTGCAACATGCCGTAGCGATCGTCGTCACGCGCACTCGAGAGTCGCCGCACCAGACTGTGCTCCACCAGCGTCGTGAATGCATCGACTACGCCAGCCTCCGTACCGGCATTGGCACCCATCGCTTCGGCTGCCTCAAACGTGAAGCCCCCGGTGAACACCGCCAATCGACGGAACAGCCGCCGCTCCGGTTCGGTCAGCAGATCGTAGCTCCATCCGATAGCGCTGGCCATCGTCCGGTGCCGCGACGGCGCATCACGCTGCCCGCGGGTCAGAAGCGCGAGCCGGTTGGTGAGCCGCGCGCGCAGCGCCGGCAGGGACAGCATGCCAACCCGTGCCGCCGCCAGCTCGATCGCCAGCGGCACCCCATCCACCGCCCGGCAGATGCCGGCGACATCAGATGCGGACGCGTCGTCGAAGGCGATGTCCGGACGCACCGCACATGCCCGCTCGACGAACAGCCGCGCCGCGGCGCTCTCCTGCACACGCTCGGCCGTGATCTCGTGGTCAGCCTCCGGCACGCCGAGCGGCTCCACCGGGAATTGCTGCTCCCCGGTGATCCGGATCGCCATCCTGCTCGTCGCGACCACCTGCAGGCGCGGGCAGCGTGCGAGCAGGTCGGCGAGCCACGACGCGACGCCGTCGACCAGTTGTTCGACGTTGTCGAGTACAAGCAGGAGGTGTCGCTCGCGCAGGAGCGACGCCAGCATCTCCGAATCCGGCACCGCTCCGGAGGGACTCACGCCCATCGACCGCAACACGGCACCTGGCACCAACTCGGCAACCCGCACAGGGGCCAGCGACACGACATGCGCCCCGTGCGCGAAGTCATCGCTGAGCGAGGCCGCCACGGCCAGGGCGAGCCGGGTCTTGCCGATCCCGCCGGGACCGACCAGGGTCACCAGCCGATACTGCCCGGCATCGATCAACGTGCGAATCGCCGAGATCTCTTCCTCGCGGCCGATCAGGGATGTACCGGTCTCGGCCAGAGTCTGCACCAGCTGTGTACCGTATTCCGTGTCGAGCGGCCTTGTCACCATCACGATCCAATCCCGCGGGAATGCTGGCCTGCTCTGGTATCCATGCCGACATGGTGGCACCGACGTCAACCTATGTCAACTTTTTCGAGGTACTCCCGGGTCGCTCGGTGCGATTCCGACAGGGAAACCAGGATACAGCCGCAAACAGTCTGGCCGCGATCGCGACCAGACCGCTTGCCTCTCCGACGGCGACCTGCGTCAGGGTCCCCTAGTAGTTGTCGCCGCGGGCCTGCGCGGTCTCCTCGTCAAACGCAACCTCATCATCTTGATAGG
>JAUIGA010000050.1 GCA_030430125.1 Chloroflexia bacterium
TTCATCCTGACATCGGTACTCATGGACGACGATGATTGTCGAGTGGCCGACTCGTTGCTGGAGCTCAGGCGAGAGCTGGTCTGGGAGGGGCACCCACTCATCGATGCCTTCCACGCGACTACGGACAAGCAGGCCGTACGTGACAGGGTTTTCGAACTGATCTCTCGGATGAATGTGCAAGTTGACGCCACGATCTTCGAGAAGCGCAAGACGATTCCGGAAAGACAGGAGATGATCAGATTCTACAAGCTGGCCTGGTACGTGCATGCCAAGCATGTAATCTCGAAGAGTTGCGAGCGAGATGACGAGCTCCTGGTGGTCGCGGCGTCCATCGGCACCCACAAGGAGCAGGTGGCGATTGGGAGTGCAATCCAGGACGTTGTCAATCAGTGTGGTCGCCGAAATGACAACACAACGGTGACATACTGGCCAGCACTTTCAGACCCGTGCCTTCAAGTTGCGGACTATTGCTGTTGGGCTATTCAGAGGAAATGGGAACGGGGCGACGATCGGTCATACGTGTTGATCGAGGATTTGATCGCGACCGAGAGGGATACCTTCGCAGTCAGTTCAAGGACGTACTACTGATCGAGCGGGGGAACCGGCTATCTCCCCGTGAAGGGAGAAGAGGTCCCAGACCTCTTGTCACCGGCCCGTTTCCATCCAGACTATAGCACTGACCCCATGTGCTGTAAACACCGAAGTGGAGCATATGTTCGTTCATGGCGACAGCCCGCGGAGGTCGCTGGGCGACACCTTGCGAGGTCGAAGCCCTACGCCGGTGCACCCGCGGCGATCAGCGCGTCGAGCGGCAACCGTTCGAATTGCTCGGCGGGCACGTCCAGCTCCTCCAGCCGCTTGTGCAGCAACCCAGCGAGCCGCTGCACCTGATCCGGGTGGCGGTCGGCGATATTGGCCGCTTCATACGGGTCGGCGTCCAGATCGCTCAGCCAAACCCCCTGCTCCAATGGGGTCAGGTTCGCCGGGCGTCGCCCTCCCCCATCCGGCAGGCAGGTGTACGGACCGAGATCGTGCCCCATGAAGCGCGAAAGATGGTGCGAATACCAGTAGAGCGGCCGGTTTTCCGGCATCGGCGCGACGTGCAGCGCCCAGGCGCCGTCGCTGACGGTCACGCCCTCCCCGAAGACGCCGCAGACGGCGACCTCATGCCCCGGCGCTTCGGAGTATGCAAGCAGCGGCAGCAGCGAGCGGCCGTGGAGCCCCGTCGGTACCGGCTCGCCCAGCGCTTCCAGGATCGTCGGGTAACAATCGACCAGCTGCACGATCTGGTCGCGGCGCTCGCCGTGGGCCAGCGTCGGGTGCGCGACGATCAGCGGGATTTGCGAGACCGGTGTGTGCAGGTGAGTCTGCCCCTTGCCGGTGCGCCGGCGCGAGCCGTTCCACGTCCCGTGATCGGTCGTGACGATGACGAGGGTGTTGTCCCACAGGTTGTGGCGATCCAGCACGTCAAGCACTCGACCCAGACTCTCATCGACGTGCACCACATCGGCGGCGTAGAACGCCTGGATCTGCCTCACCTCGTCGTCCGAGAGTCCCGCCTCGTCGGTCAACGCGTAGGGCGCGACCGAGCGCCAGGTGTCGGCGTCATAGCCGCGCTCGTCGAACAACCGCACGAGGCGGTCGGGCGGGTCGCAGGGCTCGTGGGGCGGGAAGCTGTCGATGTGCAGGTAGAAATCCGGCCAGGTGTGGTTGCGCTCCAGCCAGTCCGCCGCCGCGCCGAAGGTCCGGGGCGGGAAGTAGGTCTCCTCGGACGGCGCATCCTGTCCCTGACGCAGCACCGCGACGTTGCGAAAGTGGCGCTCGCGCTTGGTGTGGCGCACGTCGTCCTGCCCGATGGGCACGTCGATCGGGTCGGTGTGCCACGCGTCGGCCTCGATGCCACGGATGAATTCGAAGCCGCTGAACCCCATGTGATAGTTGCCGGACCCTTGCTCCCAGAGGTGGAAGTGGTCGGTGACGAGATAGCTCACATGCCGGTCGAAATCATGCAGGGAATGGTTGGGCGGGCCGGAGATGCGGCGAGGCAGATCGTCGTCGTCATCTTCCAGCGGACCCCACCCGCGCCACGGGAACTCGAAACGGCCGGTGTAGAGATCGCGCCGGGCGGGCATGCAGGGGTGCGAGCCGCACCACGCCTGGTCGAAGACGGTGCCGCGAGCGGCGAGGCGGTCGAGATTCGGCGTCGGCACGACCCAGTCCGGCTGGGTGGGATCGCCGAGGGCGCGGACGGGTTGCCCCTGGTGGTACGGGCCGCAGTGATCGCGGCGCAGGGTATCCGCGACGATGTGGATGACGTTCACGACTGCCTCCGAAACGCGGTGCGGCGGGGACACCGGGCGGCATCCCCGCGAGATTCAGGTGTCGCGTCATCCTATCAGGGGGCGCACGGGTCAGGAACCCGCATCGCGGCGGAGCCTCACCACGCCGGGTCCCGCGGTGCTACGCGCCGTTCTCCTCGCTGGCATCGCCCTGCTCGCCGGTGAGGAAGTCCCAGACCCAGCGCGAGGCACGAGACATCCGGTCGACGACCTCCGGGATATCCCCCTGCCCCTTGCTCATGAAGGCGATGGCGTAGGTGATCTCCGGCGAGTAGACGATACCGACGTCGTTCTTGATTCCCTTGAGGCTGCCGGTCTTGTGGGCCGTCTCGATATCCCGCCCTTCCGGCAGGCGTGCCGGGATGATCTGCCCGAAGTTCTGGTTCTTGAGGGTGCGAATGATGCCCTCGCGCGCCTCGGTCGAGATGCCCTCGCCGCGGTCGATGCAGGCCAACAGCCGGATCATGTCCGCTGGCGTGCTGGTGTCGTTGCGCGCATCCGCCGCCAGCCCGACGTTGTCCGGCGCCGGCTCGTAGGTCTTGAGATATTCCTTGAGGAAGTGGTAGTCGACCTTCGGGTCGCTCGGGTCGACATCCGCCAGCGCCGAGAAAAGCTCGTGGATGTTCATGGGGAGGTGCGTCTGTTCCATCCCCAGCGTCTGCATGGTGCTGGCCAGGTTGTCCTTGCCGACGCGCTCGTAGATCAGGTCGGTGGCCCAGTTGTCCGAAACGATGATCATCAGCTCGGAGAGATCCCGGATGGTCGGCTGCAACCCATCGTCGAGGTGCTGGAAGACGCCGGATCCCGCCGTGCGGGTGGCGTGCCGGAGCGTCACCCGCTCGGTGAGGTCGATGGCCCCGGCATCCGCCTGGCGATAGAGCTCGTAGAGCATCGGCACCTTCAGGGTCGATGCCGTGGGGAAGACCTCGTCGTGGTTTCGGGTCAGGGTGCGCCCGCCGGGAAGCTCCTGCACCATCACGCCGACGGTGCCGCCCAGGTCGTCGAAGAACCCGTCCATAGCCTCGCTGAAGGTTGCCTGGTCCTGTTCGGGGGTGGTGATCGTCTCGGTCATGGAGTTTTCCTGATTCCTTTCGGGGTGTATTACCTGGTGAGTCGCGGGTCGAGCACATCGCGCAGGCCGTCGCCGAGCATGTTGATACCCAGCACGAAGACCGCGATGGCGATGCCCGGGAACACGGTGATCCACGGCGCCTGATACATGTAGGTACGACCGCCGGAGAGGATCGCCCCCCACTCCGGCTCGGGCGGCTGCGCGCCGAGCCCGATGAAGCTCAGCCCGGCCCCGGTGAGCAGCGCGCCACCGAAACGCAGGCTGGAGAGGATGATCAGCGGCGCAACGACATTCGGCAAGATGTGCCGACCCATGATCCGGGCGTTGCTGACCCCGACCGACCGCGCCGCCTCGACATACACCTCCTGCCGGGCGCTCATCACCGAGCCGCGCACGATGCGCGCGTACGCCGGGATCGAAAGAAACCCGAGGGCGACGATCACGTTGTTCAGCGACGGTCCGAGGATCGCGACGACGGCAATAACGAAGAGGATATCCGGGAACGACAGCCAGATCTCGAGCAGCCGGCTGAGGATGGTGTCGATCCAGCCGCTGTAGTAGCCAGAGATCAACCCCAGCACGATCCCGCCGACGAAGGCGACCACCACCGAGACGATCCCAACCTGCACCGCGATCCGGGCGCCGTAGAGGATGCGGCTGAAGATGTCGCGGCCGAACTCGTCTGTCCCGAAGAAGTACTGGGCGCCTGGGGCGATGAACCGGTCGGCGGTGTTGACGAGGATCGGGTCGTGCGGGGCCAGCAGGTGGCCGAACGCGGCCAGGAACATGAGCAGCGCCAGCAGCAGCGCCCCGGTGATGCAGAGCGGGTTGCGCCGAAACCGCCGCCAGTACATCGCGCGCGGGGTACGCGCGGCATGGTTCAGGCCGGTGTCGGTGGTCGGCGCGTTGGCGAGCGAAGCGGTGGTCGAGCTCATGCGTAGTGAATCCTCGGATCGGCCCAGGCGTACAGGATATCGACGATGAGGTTGGTGAGGACGAAGCCGACGGTTACGAGCAGGACGGTCCCCTGCACGACCGGGAAGTCGCGCTGCAGGATGCTGTTCACGGCCAGCTGACCCACGCCCGGCCAGCCGAAGATGACCTCGGTGATGAACGCCCCGCCCAGCAGCGCGCCGAACTGAAGCCCGACGATGGTCATCACCGGCAACAGGGCGTTGCGCAGGGCGTGCACAAGGATCACCCGCCGCTCGCGCAGCCCCTTCGCCCGGCCGGTGCGGATGTAGTCCTGGCCGAGCGCTTCCAGCATGGCGCTGCGGGTGAGCCGGCTCTTGGTGGCGATGCTGGGCAGGGCCAGCGTCAGGGTCGGCAGCACCAGGTGTTGCCAGGTCCCCGCCCCGGCGACCGGAAGCCAGCCCAACCGGATCGAGAAGAACCAGATCATCAGCAGGGCCACCCAGAACGACGGCACGCTGAGCCCGGCGGTTGTGCCGACGAGCACGGCCATGTCGGTCGGCTTGCCCCGCCGGACCGCCGCGAGGATGCCGGAGGTGATGCCCAGCACGGTGGAGAGACCGACCGCGCCGAAGGTCAGCATCAGCGTGTAGGGCAACCGGTCGCCGATCTCGACGAGGACCTCGCGATTGGTGCGGAGACTGGTGCCGAGGCTCCCTTCGGTCAGCAGGCGTTCGATGAATCGCCCGTACTGCACCCAGAACGGGTCGTCGAACCCCATCTCCTCACGAAGCGCGGCGATGGCGTCCGGTGACGCGTTCTCGCCGAGGATCGCGAGCGCGGGGTCACCCGGCACGAACTCGGTCATCGCGGCGACGGCGATGGAGACGCCGATCAGCACGATGACCGCCTGGAACAAGCGGTTGATGATGTACCTGGCCATGCGGACTCACGGGTGCCGGCATGCGGGAGTTCCGCACGCCGGCGATGAAGGTGCTAGTCGTCGATCCAGGCGTCGTTGAGCAGCAGGCCACCGGTCGGGAAGACCTGTGCCCCCTGGACTCGCTTCGCCACGGCCAACTTGGTGATCGGCATGTACAGCGGCACCCAGGGGAGATCCTCCAGCAGGATCTTCTGTGCCTCCAGGTAGACCGCCATGCGGGCCTCCTGGTCCATCGTCTGTTGCCCCTCGACCAGCAGCGCGTCGAAATCGGGGTTGGAGTAGTGCACCCGGTTGGAAGTCTCCATCCGGTCCGTCGACAGGAACAGGTAGAGCACGTCCGGGTCGCTCCAGCCCCAGCTGAGCAGCAGCATGTCGTGCTCGCCCTTCGGCGTGAAGTCGAGCAGCGCCGCGACCTCGAGCTGGTTGATTTCCACCTCGATACCGGCGAGCCGCAGCTGCGCCTGGATCAGCGTCGCGAGCTGGCCGCTGGTGGTGGCGGTGGTGGTGTACAGCGACGGCGCGAGGCGCTCGCCATCCTTCTCGCGGATGCCGTCGTCGCCCTCGACCCAGCCGGCCTCCTCCAGCAGTGCCTTCGCCGCCTCGACATCGTACTGCGGCGAGAGCTCGACCAGCGACTCGTCGTAGCCCGGGACCGATGGCGGCAGCGGCGTGTAGGCCGGCTCGGCCAGCCCGCCCTCGAAGATGGTGTTGACGATCTCGTCACGATTGATGGCGTGGGCGATCGCCTTGCGCACGTTGGGATCGCTCATCAGCGGGCGGATGCGGGTGAGTCCCAGGTAGCCAAGCTCGGCATCGGTGGAGGTCAGGATCTCGTACTGGTCGTTGTTCTCGAATCGCGGCAGGTCGGTCGCGGTGAGCTCGGCGGCATCGACCTCGCCGGTCTCCAGCGACGCCACCTGGGCGAATGTCTCCGGAATGACCTTGAAGCTGAGCTCCTCGATGTAGGGCGCGCCCTGGTTCTCGAAGTATCCCTCGACCGCCACCGTCTCCGGGAACGATTCCAGGGTCACAAGTGAGCCAGTCTGCCAGTCCTTGAGCTTGAAGGCGTTGGTTCCCACCGGCTGGCGGCCGTAATCGTCGCCGGCGGCTTCGGTCGCTTCCGGGGCGAAGATGCCACCGTACCCGCCCGAGATCGCGTTGAAGAAGGCGGCGTTCGGCTCCTCGAAGATGAACTTGACCGTCAGCGGGTCGATCACCTCGACCGTGAGCGCCTGCGCCATCTCGTAGAGTGGGTTCTTGGCGCCGACCGCGGCGAGCCGCTCGAAGGTGTACTTCACCGCCTCGGCATCGCAGACGGAGCCATCGTGGAAGGTGACGCCGTCCTTCAGGACAAAGGTGAGCTCGAGATTGTCCTCGCTGATCTCCCAGGAATCGGCCAGCAGCCCCTTGAAGGTGAGATCGATGTCCTGATAGACGAGCGAGCTGTAGATGGTGGTGAACACGGTCCACGCGGAACCGTTCGAGGTCATGTGCGGGTCGAGCGTCTCCGGGTCGGTGGTGACGGCGCGGGTCATGGCACCACCCGGCTCCTGGGCTGCGGCGGTCATCGCCACCGCCGGCGTGGCCACACCCATCGCGCCGAGCATCATCGCGGTCGCGCGGGCGCTCAGCCCCAGCGCACCTGCGCGCTGCACGAACGCGCGTCGATCGAGCCGCCGATGTTCCAAATCTGACACGAGTTGCCGAATGGAGTCCTGATGAGTCATGCGGTGAACCCTTTCATGGAAAACCCTGGTCCCTGTTCGCCCGTTCACGAGCATCGAGGGTCCAGGGATCGCGACTGAACGATGAGCGCCAAATCCGGGTGAGCATAGCAACCGTGCTTGCGGGCGTCAACATCCATCGGGAGGCAGTGCACAAAATCCCAGGGTTCCGGCACCCCGGAACCCTGGGCGATGGCGTCCAGTCAGCGACCCAGACGTCTAGTCAGCGACCCAGGCGTCGTTGAGCAACAGGCCGCCCGTCGGGAAGATGTCCACGCCCTGGATCCGGCTCGCGACCGCCGTCTTGGTGATCGGCATGTACAGCGGTACCCACGGCATGTCCTCGATCAGGATCTTCTGGGCGTCGTAATAGATCGCCATGCGCTCCTCGTGGTCGAGGGTGCGTTGCCCCTGCCGCACCAGCTCGTCGAACTCCGGGTTGGAGTACCGGGCCTGATTGGAGCTCTCCAGCCGGTCGGACGACAGGAACAGGTAGAGCGCATCCGGCTCGTTCCAGTTGTAGCCGAGCAGGATGATATCGTGCTCCCCGGTGATGGCGAACTCCAGCAGCGCGGCGATCTCCATCTGCTCGATGGTCATGTCGATGCCGACCTTGCGCAGCTGCGCCTGGACCAGCGTCGCGATCTGCCCGTTGGCGGTGCTGGTGGTGGTGTACAGCACCGGCGCGAGCTGCTCGCCATCCTTGACGAGCACATCGTCGTCGCCGCGCTCCCAGCCCGCCTCGGCCAGCAGGCGCTCGGCCTCCTCCAGGTCGAAGTGCGGGGCCATCTCTTCGATCTCGGCGCTGTACCCCTGGATCGACGGCGGCAGCGCGGTGTAGACCGGCTCGGCCAGGCCGCCCTCGAACAGCGTGTTGACGATCTCGTCGCGGTCGATGGCGTGCGCGATGGCGCGCCGGACGTTGACATCGCTCGTCAGCGGACGCGTGGGGTTGAGCCCGAGGTTGTTGATGCCGGTGGTCCTGCTGGTGAAGATCTGGAAGCGATCGTCGTTCTCGAAGCGGGGCACGTCGGTCGCGGTGAGCTCGATGGCGTCGATCTCCCCGGTTTCGAGGGAGGCGACCTGGGTGAATGCCTCCGGGATCACCTTGTACTCGATCGAGTCGATGTACGGCCGGCCCCGGTTCTCGTAGTAGCCCGGCGCGGCGTTGAACTCCTCGAAGGCGTGCAGGGTTACCAGCGACCCGGTCTGCCAGTCCTCAAGGGTCCACGCGTTGGTGCCGCTGGCCACGCGCCCGAACTCGTCGCCCGCCTCGGCGACCGCGGACTCAGAGAGGATGCCGCCGTAGCCGTTGGAGATGGCGTTCATGAAGGTGGCCGACGGCTCGCTGAAGGTCAGGGTGATGGTGCGGTCGTCGACGACCTCCATCGCGGTGATCTTGTTGATTTCCTCGTAGATCGGCGAGCGCGAGCCGCTTTCCTGCAGCCGCTCGAAGGTGTACCTGACCGAATCCGCGGTGAACGGCGATCCGTCGTGGAAGGTGATGCCCTCCCGGAGATGGAAGGTGACATTGAGATTGTCGTCGCTGATCTCCCAGGATTCGGCGAGCAGCCCCTGGAACGTCAGGTCGAGATCCTGATAGATCAGGGTGCTGTAGATCATGTCGAAGACGGTGTACGCGGCGGAGTTGGTGGTGACCTGCGGGTCAAGCGTCTCCGGGTCGGTGGTGACGGCGAAGCGCATCGTTCCGCCCTGCTCCTGCGCGGCGGCCATCACCGACGCCGGCACGGCCACGCCGGCCGTGCCGAGCAGCATCGCGGTGGCGCGAGCGCTCAGCCCCAGCGCGCCGGCGCGCTGGACAAAGTCACGCCGGCCCAGCCGACGGTGCTCGAGATCCGCGAGCAAGGTCCGAACCGAATCCTGTTGAGCCATGTACCGAAGTCCTTTCGTCGCAGCCTCCGCCTGCCGTCTGTTGGACAGGCGGTACTCTCGTTGTGACCGAGAAAACGATTTCCGGGAGCATAGCAACACCGACTCCGGATGTCAACACGGATGATGCCGCCGGGTGTGCAGGCTTGCCCGCTACACATCGCGACGGTTGAGGATCAGGTTCGCTCCGCCGATGAAGACCGCCAGCCAGGCGATGAGGACGACGACGGCCAGGGCGGGATCGATGTACATCGGGTTGTCCGGATCGAGGTTGGAAAGCGCGATGCTGTCCGAGACCGGACCCGGCAGGTACGCCAGCACGTCTTCCTGCCACCGTTGTGGCAAAAAGCGGCCCGAAGAACGCCGGCGCGAAGATCAACGCCAGCACCACGGTGATGGCGATCGCCGTGCTCCGGGACAGGAACGCGACCGCGACACCGAGGACCGGGAAGACCGGCGAGGTCAGGCTGATGCCTACGAGCGTGCGAACCACATCGCCGTCTCCGAGCCCAGCCGTGGGCAGGTCGTAGGCGGCGAAGATCGCCTGACCGGCATAGAACGTCGCCACGGTGATGAGTGTCCCGGCGACCAGCGATACGGCGGTGACCACGACGACCTTGGCCAGCAGCACCCGGCCCCGCCGCGGCATCGCCGTCATCGTCAGCCGCATCATGCCGCTCGCGTACTCCGACGCGACCAGGTTCACGCCCAGCACGACGAAGAGAATCACGGTGAACATCATGCCGACCATCGAGTTCATGATCGGGTCAAACGTCGCCTTGTCTGCCTCGGTCCAGTCACTCCAAGACCAGCCTGTGACCCATGACACCAGCGCGGTAATCCCGATCGAGAGGATGGCACCGATGGCGATGGTGATCCACGTCGAACGGACTGTCACCAGCTTGGTCCACTCGGATGCCAGGGTCGCGGAGAATGGCACCCCGCCGGTCGACGGCGCGGCGTCGCGCACGGTGGTTGCGGTGATGCTAGACATTGGTGTTCTCCTCCTGCCCGGCGAGCGCGCGGGCGGTTTCGGCGAGATCGCCGGCATCCGGTCTCGACCCGTTCGCCTGGTATTCGACACTGTTCCGAGTCAGTTCCATGAAAGCGGATTCCAGGCTGGCGCGGCGTGGCGAGAGCTCGTGCAACGGGATGCGGTGCATCGCGGCGAGCTCCCCGATCCGGGCTGCGTCTATCCCGGTCACCAGCACGCCGCCGTCCGCTTCCGGCGCGATGGTGGCGCCGGCGCTTTCGAGGAATGGCGTGAATTCGGCAAGCGCTGGCGAGGCGACCTTCACGGTCGCACCACTGCCTTGCCGGGTGACGTCGGCGATGGTGGCGTCGGCGATGAGGCTGCCCTTCCCGATCACCAGCACGTGGTCCGCTGTCTCCTGCATCTCGCTCATCAGGTGGCTGGAGACGAAGATGGTCCTGCCCTCCGCCGCGAGCCGCTTCATCAGGTTGCGGACCCAGAGGATGCCCTCCGGGTCGAGCCCGTTGACCGGTTCGTCGAACAGCAGCACCGGCGGGTCGCCGAGCAGCGCCGCCGCGATGCCGAGCCGCTGCGACATACCGAGCGAGAACCCGCCGACCTTCTTGCCGGCGACCCCGGTGAGCCCGACGGTGTCGAGTACCTCGTCGATACGCCGCCGGTGAATGCCACCCGCCTGGGCGAGCCAGCGCAGGTGCTGCCAGGCGGTGCGCCCGCCATGGACCGCCTTTGCGTCCAGCAGCGCGCCCACTTCTCGCATCGGCGCGGGCAGGTCGCGGTACGTCTTGCCGTTGACCGTCACCGAGCCGGAAGTCGGATTGTCGAGACCCAGGATCATGCGCATGGTGGTCGATTTGCCGGCGCCGTTCGGGCCGAGGAAGCCGGTAACGATGCCTGGTGTGATCGTGAACGACAGGTTGTCGACGGCGGTCGTCTCTCCGTAGCGTTTGGTGAGTCCGCGTGCTTCGATCATGTGAAATTCCCTCCATTGTTGGAGTTGAGCTTGCTCGGACCGGCCCGACGCGCGTGTCGGGTCAGCCAGGTTATCGCGATCGATTGCGAATGAAGTTCCGGTGGCGGCTCAGGTTATGGGTGTCATTGCGAGGCTCCTCCCGACGGGGATCATGCGCATCATCGGTTGCGCAGCGGCACGTCCCGCACAATCGGCCAGGTCATCGCGAGGGCCGCCAGGCAGCAGGCCATCGCCATCGGGGCGAGCACCCACAGCGACGACGGGTCGATCGATGGCAGTCGATCCAGAATGAACCCCATGAACTGCGGTCCCGAGCTGATGCCCACGAGGCTCACCATGATTGCCGCAGGGATGAGCGCCAGCCAGCCGGCCGCCTTGTCCCGGTAGAACGCGGCGCCAACGAGGGCGCCCGCCGATGTCCAGACCAGCACCGTCAGCCAGCTTTCGACGAAGATCGTGCCGTAGTCGGTGTATGCGGAGAACAGGCGGTCGTCCGGCGTTCCGCGTGTCCAGCCGGCGATCGCGTAGACGCCCTGCTCGACGCCGAACCCCAGGGTGGCGAGGAGCGCAACGAACGGGGTGAAGACACCGCAGAAGATGAGCGACTCGATCGCGGTATCCCGGCGGGTGCGGCCGTGCGCGATGTGGACCGGCAGCACGGTGTGCAGCACGTACCCGCCAATGAAGGCTGAGTACCAGGGGATGATGCCAGTGGCGATCCCCCAGGCGCTGGTTTCGATGTCGCGAAAGAACGACACGACGGTGACGGTGGCCATCGCGAAGGTGACGAACCCAGCCCAGCACAGTGCGGCCAGCACGAGCTGGTCCTCGAGCAGTATGCGGGGGAGGCGCCAGCTGCGCTCGGCGCCTGGCACGGTGCGCGCGGTGGGGGTGGCCATGGTGATCCTGCCTTTCGGGGGCTGTCGTGACGCGCCGGCGTCAGCGGTTGCGGATGGGCACGTCCCGGAGGATTGGCCAGGACAGCGCGCTGCCGATCGCGAAGCAGATGATGGAGATCAGAATGGCGAACCCCGGGGATGGACCCTCGACCGACAGGAACCGTTCGAGCATGTCCCCGATCGGTTCCCACGGGATGCGCGTGAAGATGTCAGCTACGCCGATCAGGATCGCGGCCGGGATGCCAGCCAGCCAGCCGAGCGGTCCGTAGCGGTAGTACGCCGCGCCGACGAGCACCCCCGCCGCACCCCAGACGATGAAGATCAGCCAGGACTGCGTGAGTATCATCGGCACATCCAGGTGCGACGTGAACAGGCGTTCCCCCGACAGCTCTCGGGGCCAGCCGGCGATGCCGTAGGCGGCGTACTCGACCAGGTAGCCGATCGCGACAAGACCTGCGGCAGTGGCGGAGAACGAGACCATGAAGATCGTTGCCTCGAGCGTGGTATCCCGTCGGGTGCGACCGTGGGCGATGTGCATCGGCACAACCTGATTGACGACGTATCCACCGACGACGGCCACGTACCACGCGGCGACATTGCTGGCCTGTTCCCAGATGCTCCCGGGTACCTCGGAAAACCACGCAAACCCGGCCGAGATGCCCAGCGACACCACCACCAGCCCTGCCCACAGCATCGATGCGAACAGGATGTGTGCCATGAGAAGCGGGCGTGGAAACCGCCAGGTGCGTTGTCGGTCATCGACGATCGCCATGGCGCTCTCCCTTCGGCGCGGTGAGGTGGACGAAGAGGTCCTGCAGGGCGATCGGC
>JAUIGA010000051.1 GCA_030430125.1 Chloroflexia bacterium
CGCGATGCGGCCGGTGTTGGTGTCCGACCACGCCATGCCGCGCTCGTCGTTGATCTGCGCATAGAGCATGCGCGCTTCCTCGTGGGTGGTGAAGGCACGGTCCAGCTGTCCCAGCGTCCACTGGATGTTGCCCTGATTCGTGAGCACCGATGCGATGCCGCGGGTATCCCGGATCTGCTCATAGGCCTCGGCGGCGAGCCCCAGGTGGCGGAGCGCGCTGGCCGTGTCGTTCTCAAACGAGGCGTCGACATCGGCGAGCCCGATTCGGCTGAGGGCGATCTCCCGCTGCAGGCCGAGCCTGGTGGCAAGCGCCAGCGCGGTTTCGTGGGCCTGTCGCGCGGCGTCGGCGTCACGCAGCACGTTGGCGAGCAGTCCAAGCCCGTTGCAGGCGCGGCTGCGGAGCGCGTCGTGGCCGGCGACATCGCACAGCGACTCCTCCAGCATCACGCGTCCCTCACGGTAGTGTCCCCTGGTGTAGGTGTACCGCCAGAGCGCCGTGGCGAGCCGCAGGGCATCGACCGAGCGCCCCTGCTCGCGCAGGTAGGCGTGGGCCGCGCGCAGATCCTCGTACAGCCCCGCGATCCGCGCGAGCCACTGGCGCTGGTTGGGGCCGGTCAGCTCCGGCTCGGCCATTTCGCCGAGGTCGATCAGGCGGTCGGCGTGGCGATGTGCGACGGCGCCATCCTCCCCCTCCGCGACGAGCTGCCCGCGGCCGAACTGCCGCAGCACGGGATTGATGGTGAAGCGCGGTTCCTCGTCGGGACCCGGCGGGGTAGAGACAAGGCTGCGGGCGACCAGCGTGTCGAGGTGGGAGATCGCGGTCATCTCGTCCATCCCGGGCGGCAGGATCGGCAAGACGTCGTCGATGGTCCAGTGGCCGCGCATCATGCAGATGGCGCGGAACACCTGGCGCTCGTCGGGGTCGAGGTGGTCGTAGCTGAGCCGCAGGGTGGCATCCATGGTCATCACGGGCATGGCGCCAGGGGTGTCGTCCGGTTGCGCCGCCCGGTGCTCGAGCTCGCGGCGCAGCGCCGCCGGGGTGCGGGTCGCCAGGCGCGGCGCCGTCAGCTCGATCGCGAGTGGCAGACCGCCGAGCTGGTCACAGATGGCGGCGACATCCTCCGCGGTGTCGGGCGTGACCTCGAAGTCGGGCACGACGGCGCGCGCGACCTCACGGAACAGCTGCACCGCCGGATCCTGCATGGGAGTGGCCGGGTTCATGTCGGGCAGCAGGGAGTCGTCGGCGCGCCGGGAGAAGGGAAAGACCTGGTACACGACCTCGCCATAGATGCCGAGGGTGTGGCGTGAGGTGACGAGCAGGCTGATGGCCTGGCAGCGCTCCTGGAGGAATCGCAGCAGGTCGGCGATGTGTGGCATGTGCTCGACGTTGTCGACAACGATCAGCATTTCCCGCGCATGCAGGTGCCTGGCGATGGTCTCGCGGTGGCTCTGGTCCTGGACGTCGCGCAGGCCGAGGAGCCGGGCGAAGGCCGCGTCGAGGTCGACCGTGCCCGGTACGGGCGAGAACGACAGGAAGTGGGTGCCGTGGCGGAAATGCGGCCGCAGCTCGCCGGCGGCGGCGACCGCAAGCCGCGTCTTGCCGACACCCCCCGTGCCGGTGATGACGACCAGGCGTTGCGCCTCGTCGATCAGCAGCTCCCGCAGGCGGAGGCAGTCCTCATGGCGTCCGACCATGCGGGTGTGCCAGGTGGGCATGCGCAACGCCGCCCCTGGGTCGGGCCCGACCACGTCGTCGTCGCGTGCGGTGACCAGTGGCCAACTGTTCGCCGCGGACGGTCGTTGATGACGGTATTGCATGTCGATTCACGCGCCCCCGTTCGTGTCGACGTATCAAGGAAGTGGGAGAAGCGTTGTGTTGGAACAGGCCGACCGCTACGGCACGGTGACGACCACGTTGCCCCGATTGTGCCCCCGCATGCTTTGACGCATGGCGTCGATAGCCCCGGCAAGGGGGACTCGTGTCCCGATCACCGGCTGGATCGCCCCCGATGCCACCAGCCGGAGGAGTGTCGACAACCGCTCGCCGTTGGGCCGCATCGACAGCTGCCGGACACGCAGGTGCCTGTCCTCGATCGCCGCGCGAGGCGGCGCATCGAACCAGGCGATCGTTACCATTGTGCCACCGTCGCGCAGTGCGTCAATCGATCGCAGGAAGGTGTCGCCGCCGATGGTGTCGAGCACCACGTCGACATCGCGCACCGCCTGCTCGAACGGTGTGGCGGTGTAGTCGATGATCTCGTCCGCGCCGAGCTCGCGCAGCAGATCGTGGTGGCGTGGGGAGGCGGTGGCGATGACGCGCGCGCCCGCGTGCCGGGCGATCTGCACGGCGAAGCTGCCCACCGCCCCGCCGCCGCCGTGGATCAGCACCGACTGGCCCGGGGCGAGCTCAGCCTCTTCGATGAGCGCGGCCCAGGCCGCCTGACCGGACGTGACGAGCGTCGCGGCGTTGTCGAACCCGACCTCTGGGGGGATCGCCGCAGTCGTCCTGGCGCGGGTGATCGCGTACGGCGACAGCGCGCCGGCGCCCATCGGGGCCTGACCGGCGACACGATCGCCGGCGGAGAACCCGGTCACCCCCTCCCCCACCGCGGCGACGGTACCGGCGACATCGAGACCGGGCGCGTGCGGCAGCGGCGCGAAGTCGGCCCCGGCCATCTTCCAGTCGGCGGGATTGATGCCGCTGGTGGCGACCCGCACCAGCACCTGCCCCTTTTCGGGTGCTGGTTCCGGGACTTCGGCCACTTCGAAACGGTAGTCGGGATCGATTGCGGTGATGCGGACTTGCTGCATGGGACGGCGTTCCATCGGCGGAAGCGAATCGTTGTATCCAGTGTAC
This sequence comes from Chloroflexia bacterium, assembly GCA_030430125.1. Classification (GTDB taxonomy): domain Bacteria; phylum Chloroflexota; class Chloroflexia; order Thermomicrobiales; family UBA6265; genus JACCVC01. Next base: position 2,858 of record JAUIGA010000051.1, read on the forward strand.
CCCCGCCGGTGGGCTATGCCGGCGAGCGGTTCCTTGCGCACGAAGCAGGACAGTATCTGACCGGGTAGAGGCGCACAATGGCGGTAGCGCAGGATCACCCAGCGACGCACCACCGCGGAAGATGCGCCGAGCCATGGAACGCGACGCGCGACCCAATCGTCTACCGATCAGATGGTCTCACCGGCGGCGCGGTGGTGCGTCAATTGGGCAAGGAGGATGCGGCGATGAACTACGTAGTCCTGACGATGTGGACGACACCGCGCGGGCGGATACTGCAGGCAGGGTGTGACCGCAACAGTTCTGTGACAAAGCTGGCGCGGACCTGTGACGCCTTCTTGCAACGATGAATCTGGGGCCAGACCGATCCGGATGGTCAATGACGACCCGCCTTCCGGACCGTCGAATATCCACAGCGATGTGGCACGGGAGAGTACACCATGAGCAGGAATGTTTCTGCTCCTCGACACGAATCGATATCCAGAACCACGTCACCGGTATCGGCGTGGCGGTGGCAGCCAACCTCCGGCACGCGGCGGGTGATCCGCGAGGTGCTGGTGGTCGCCCTGGCAGCGTTGCTCTACTTCATCGTGCGCGGGTTGATGCACAGCCAGGCTGCAGTTGCGTTCAACAATGCCGATACCCTGATCGCGCTCGAACAACGCCTCGGGCTGTACCACGAGCCAGCCATGCAGGGCTGGATCACCGGCAGCGCCTGGCTGACCGATCTCGCCAACCGCGTCTATATCTTCGGCCACTGGCCGGTGATCATCGCCACGATGTTGTGGCTGGTCTTCCGGCATCCGGCCGCTTTCGCCCGCTACCGCTCGGCGCTGCTGCTGAGCGGGGCGATCGGGCTGGTGTTCTTCGTGCTGATGCCGATGGCGCCGCCGCGGTTCCTCGTTGACTACGGGTTCGTCGATACCGTGACCCAGCACAGCAATGCCTACCGGGTGCTGCAGCCGCCGTCCCTGACCAACCCCTACGCGGCGATGCCGAGCCTGCACGTCGGCTGGAACCTGCTGATGGGTATCGCGATCGTCAGCCAGGCGCGCCATTGGCTCTGGCGGGGCTTCGGGATGCTGATGCCGCTGGCGATGTGGCTGGCGACGGTCGTGACGGCGAACCACTACCTGCTGGATGGCCTGGTGGGTTCGGTGGTGGCGCTGACCGGCCTGGTGCTTGCGATCGCCATCGAGCGGCGTCGAAACCGCTCGCGGTCGACCGAGGCGCGCGTCCTGAACGGCCGCGTGATCGGCCAGGGGTGGACCCATCGGCCCGCGGCGTAGCGTCCGGCGTGTCACCAACCATAGTTGAACATTCCCCCCTTTCCTCACCAACCCGACCCCCGTCCGGTCCTTGACCGCGCGGGGGTCGGTGGTTTCCGGGCGGTGGGGGTGATGCACCGAACAGGTGGCAGCAGGCGCGGCATGCCGATGTCGCGGCGGCGCGGTCGAGAGGTTGCCGATCGCGCCGAATCGTGCGATCTCTATTGGACGATGGCGAGGGATTCGCGCCGTGGGCGCCATCGGCGACATGTCGAATGGGTCCACCCTGGCGCACCCCGGATTGCACAAGGACCACGCAGATGACCCGGATTCCAGGCACCGCAGCCGACTGCATCGATGCCATCCTGGTTGACGCGGCGAGAGAGGATGCCGTCACCGATCTGTCCACGCTGGAGGCGCTGTACGGCGAGCCGAAGCGAACCTCCGTCGACAAGGTGTCACCCGTGCTGACGCCGCTAATGGTCGAGTTCCTGCACGCTTCGCCGATGTACATCATGGCGACCGCGAGCGATCGCGGGGTGTGCGACGCGACGCCCCGCGGCGACCCGGCGGGCGCGGTCGTCGTCGCCGACGAGCGGACCTTGATCCTGCCGGACCGTCGCGGCAACAAGCGGTTCGACTCGATTCGCAATCTCGTTGCCAATCCTTCGGTCGGATTGCTCTTCCTGGTGCCCGGCGTGGAGGATACGCTGCGGGTCAACGGCCGTGTGACGCTGTCCCGTCACCTGCCGATGCTGGACATGCTGGCGATGCAGGGCAAGCCGGCGGAGCTGGCGCTGATCGTGGATATCGACGAGGCGTACATGCACTGTCCGCGGGCGTTCAAGCGCTCGAAGTTGTGGCAACCGGAGAGCTGGCCGGAAGCCGGCGCGGTGCCGAGCATGGCGGCGATCCTGCACCAGCAGTTTCAACCCGAGGAGTCGCTGGAGGCGTTCGCGAAGGAACGCGAGGAGCGGGTAAAGCGAGAGTTGTACTGATACGGACTTCGCTTGATCATGAAATGAACCTGGCGACGGGATCCGGTAGTGCCGTCCCTGTGGCGGCCGGTCGGATATCCTGACGGAATCCGGCCCTGACCGTTGACCCGCAATTCATCCGAATCCCGTATCATCCCGGTGGGTCCGGGCCTCGTGCCCGGGCACGACGAAGGGGGTCTGGGTACGATCCTCGGCCACCGCGAGAACGGGTATCGGTCGCCGCTGGGGATGACCTGCCTGCCCGTCCACAAGGGACGGGCCCACCTGTTACCGAATCCGGGAGATACCTTGTGGGTTCGCGTGCGATTACCGCCCGGAGGTCGCGTCGCGGCCACATCCGTTCCCCAGCGGTTCATCCGGATTTCGTATCATGCCGTTTCGTCCAGCCCCGACACATCGAGACCGTACCAGTGGATCGCCGTCTCGCCGAAGATCGCCCGTTCGGCGTCCGGGTCTAGCACATCGAGCTCGGTCAGCACCTGCCGCGTCGCGTCCAGTACCCGCTGGTACGACGCCGCCAGCAGGCAGACCGGCCAGTCCGACCCGAACATCAGCCGTTCCGGCCCAAACACCTCCACCACGGTGCGAACGAAGGGCAGCAGGTCCGCCGGTGTCCAGGTGGAGGGGTCGGCCTCGGTCACCATGCCGGAGAGCTTGCAGGCGACGTTCTCCAGCCCGGCGAACTCGCCGATCAGCGACGCCCATGGCTCCAGCTCGCCGCTGGCGATTGGCGGCTTGGCGATATGGTCGATGACGAAGCGCAGGTGCGGAAAGTCCCGCGCCACGGTGATCGCTGCCGGGAGCTCCCGCGGGCGCACCAGCAGGTCGTAGACCAGATCGTGCTCGGCGAGGGTCTCCAGCCCGCGCTGGACCTCCTCGCGCAGCAGCCAGTCGGGGTCGTCCTCGTCGTGGACCTGGTGCCGGATACCGGCGAGGGCGTCGCCGCCGTCGCCCTGCCGCAGCGACTCGATATCGGCGGCGACGTCGAGCTCAATCAGGTCGACCCAGCCGACGACGCCGAGGATGAACGGCGTGCGCGCCGCCAGTGCCAGGAACTCGCGCGTTTCCTCGATGTCGGACACCGTTTGGACCAGGACAGTGCCGTCGATGCCGCCGGCGTCGAGCAATGGCCCGAGATCGTTGGCGGTGAAGGGCCGGTTGATGGCGTCGAGCCCGGCGAGCCAGGGATAATCGCGATGGGCGGGATCCCAGACATGGTGATGACTGTCGATGCGGGGGCTGGGCTTGATGCTCATGGTCACCTCAACTGGCCCGGCGCGCATGGCGCACCGGTTCGCGGGCAGTGTTGTACAGGATACCGGACGTGTCCGAATCGTACCGGCGCGATTATGGCCGGACGGCGGCACTGGTGGGCACGAACCGCTCTTCCGGCAGGTCGACCAGCGATGTGAAGCGCAACTGCGCCATAATGCCCGCCACGATGATGGCGATCCAGAGCAACCACCACCACAGCGAGTCCTCGACGGCGGCGGTCGCATGACCCATGCCAAGATCGTCGAGGTCGATCCGGTTGAAGACCAGGAGCAACCCGGAGATCACCGCGAGCCCGCCGGCGATGGCTGTGTTGGCGATGATGAGGTAGACCGGCAGGTTGAGGAACAGCGCGCCGAGGGCGAAGACGACTGCGCCGATGATCGCGAAGACCAGCAGGACCCAGCTGCGCTCGGCGCCGACCGACGAGGCTATACCGGTGGCGAGCGCCGCGCCCGCCGCGCCGGCGGCGATGATGACCCCGAAGTACCACCAGAACCACGAGATGAGGGCGAAGCCGACACCGAACAGGGCGCCGACGACCCAGCTCAGCAGCGTGGCGAACACGCCATCGCCGGCAATCTGGAAGACGATGATCGCACCGAGGAAGAACCCGGCCATGAATCCGAGGATGGGGAGCATCCAGAACCACACGCGCAGACCCATGCCGGCGACGCCCGCGCCGAGAATCAGGACGATGATGCCGATGAGGATGTCCACGCGTCGATACCTCCCCGAGCTGGCGAATGCTGCTGACTGCCTGGATGCAGTTTACCCGAGGGCTCGCCCCGCCTGCGCATCCCCAGGCAGGCTACGGCATGGGAGTGGCATCGTCGAGCGCCCAAAACGCCCCGGTGAGTCCGAGCGAGCTGAAGATATCCACCGCCTCCTGCGGACTTCGACCGTGGAATGCCTCGCTGAGGCGATCGTGGTACCACGCCACCGACAAACGCCATGTCTCGGCCAGCGATAGCCACGCCCCCGGCGGTTCCCCGGTTTCTCGCGACCATTGGTGCACCTCCTCTTCCGACCGGAAGAGCTGAATGGTGCTTCAGGTGTCGCGGATGTCGTCGTACCAGGATCGAAACGGCTTCTGGAAGTGGACGACACCGTCCGGCCCTCGCACCGTGCCGCGCTCCACGCGCAGGTCCACGCGCGCGCCGTCGATCGCCCAGACCGCCTCGATGCTGGCGTCGGCGTGGAGGGCGGCGGGAATGCCGAGCATGTCCCAGGCGCAGTTGGCCCAGGCGTCGACGCCGTTGACGGTGACGCGATAGGGTGTCGGCACCGCCGAGTACGGGTTCGCCATCAACACGCCATGTCCGTCCTCGGTCAGGGTGACGGCGTGGCGCCGGCCCAGCTCCCGGAGCGTGTTGCGCGCTTCGTGGTGGGTCATGCCGAGGGAGGCGGCGAGCGATTCGAGCGATGGCGGCGCACCGCGGCGGGCGAACCCCTGATAGATCAGGTAGCGCATGCGCCAGAGCGAGTCGTCATTCGTGGGGGTTGGTGGTGGCACGGTTCGGCTCCTGTCGCGGCGCGCCGGGACGGTGGCGGCTCGTCAGGAATCGAGCAGGTCGTCCAGCAGGTCCCGCGTGCGCTTCTTTTTCTTCGGCTTGCGGTTGTTGTCGAGATAGGCATCGTCGCTGTACTTGTCGCGGCGACGGCGGCGGTCGTCATCGTACCGGTCGTCGTCATCCGCCCGCCCGCGCGTGGTGAGATGGCGGGGGATGGATCGGTTGATGATGTCGTCGAGGGCGCCGCGCTCCAGCCAGACACCTTCGCAGGTGGGGCAGGTGCGGATGTCGACACCTTGACGGTCGGTCGCGACAAGATCGGTGTTGTCGTGCGGGCAACGCATGTGCTGATCCTCGTGCAGCTGCATGTGCGGACGGACGGTAGACGATGCCAAACGCGCTGGTGCGCACGGCCGTTATCGTCCGATTTTTACCCCGTGATACGGAAATCGAAAAGGTCGCGTCTACCCGGCGCTGGCACTAGTGCGATAGCTCGAACCGGTAGATCGTCGTTGACCGGTAGGTCTCGCCCGGCCGCAGCACGGTCGAGGGGAAGGCCGGCACGTTGGGCGAGTTCGGGAAGTGCTGCGTCTCGAAGCAGATCGCGTCGGTCTGCCGGTAGAGCCTGCCCGAGTACCCCGCGACCGCGCCGTCGAGCGAGTTGCCAGTGTAGACCTGCACGCCGGGCTCGGTCGTCTCCACCGTCATCACCCGTCCTGATGCGGGATCGGCCAGCCGCGCCGCCTGCACCAGCGAGGTATCGCCCGTGGGGCGATCGATCACCATGTTGTGGTCGAAACCGCGCGCCATCACGACCTGTGGCGAGCTCGCGTCCCGCAGCGCGTCGCGGACCGGATGCGGCTCGCGGTAATCGAACGGTGTGCCGTCGACCGGGGCGATCTCGCCGGTGGCGATCTGCTCGTCGTTCGTCGGCGTGTAGTGGCTGGCGTTGAGGGTGAGGATGTGGTCCTCGACGGTGCCGCTTCCTTCCCCCGCCAGGTTGAAATAGCTGTGGTTGGTGAGGTTGTGGACGGTCGGCGCGTCGGTGGTGACCGTGTAGTCGATGCGGAGCGCGTTGTCCGGCGTGAGTCGATAGCTGACCACCGCCGTCAGGGTGCCGGGGAACCCCTCCTCGCCGTTGGGGCTGACGCGGATGAGGCGGACACCGACCGTGTCGCCCTCCTCGATCGTGTCGGCCTGCCAGTTGTGGTAGTCGAAGCCGCGCTTGCCGCCGTGGAGGGTGTTGCTGCCGTGCGTCGGGGCGAGCTGATGTGTCTCGCCGTCGAGCGTGAACGAGGCGCCGCCGATGCGGTTGCCGTAGCGGCCGACGACCGCGCCGAAGTGTGGGTGCTTGACGAAGTAGCGCTCGATATCCCGGAAGCCGAGCACGACATTGGCAAGGATCCCGTCACGGTCGGGGACGTGGAGCTCCTGGATGACCGCGCCCCAGGAGAGGATCGCGGTCGAGATGGTGCCGTTGGAGAGCTCGAAGCGGGTGACGGGTCCGTCGGCGTGGGCGGCGGCGATGGCCTGGGTGATGGTCGCGGGCATCGGTGGTCGTGCTCCCTGTGTTTGCCGGTTGGTCATGCCGGTCATTGTGACACGAGCGGAGGGGGACGGAGATCGGTGGCGTGGGAAACCGCGTGTAGACCCGGGCTGCGATGCCCGGGTGGGTGGTGGAGGACAGGGTGCGATCCAGGAGACAGCACACGCCCGTGTCATCCCGAGCGCAAGCCGCAGGCCGGAGTCGAGGGATCCCCCGGCGCTTGCGCCGGTGCGGGTCTTCGTCGACCCAAAACCAACCGTTGCATTGATACCGGCAACGCAGCAACGAACCGGTCGTCTCGGCGCTGCGCGCCGGACGATCCGGGGGCCTCTTCGACACGGCTGCGGCGCATGCGCGCCGTGCCGGCTCAGGGTGACACGGCCTGGTTGGTGTCCGAGCACATGGCTCGTCGGGGTGTCCGCACCCGCCCACCGAGGGGCGGGTCTACATGATGGTGCCTGAATCGTCACTCGCCATCATCGTCGTAGGCCGGGAAGCGGAAGCGCATGTCGCGGTCGAGCAGACCGCCGTAGCCGATACCGGCGAGGTCGGCATCCGTCACCGTCTCCCCCGCCATCACCCACGGCAGCACCAGATCCGCCACCGTCGCCTGCGAGTACATCGAGCATGAGGCGAGATTCACGATCGGCACCGCGCCGTCCCTGGTCGCGCCGTACCAGAACATCGAGCCGGGATGCGCCGGTGCGCCGAGGCGAATCACATCCGCGCCGATTCCGGGCAGCGCCCGGATGGTCGGGTCGAATGGGTCAATCGTGTTGCCGCCCGCGGTGAGGATCAGGTCGGCGCCATCGGCCAGCATCGCCCGCATCGTCGCCGCAACGGCTTCGGGATCGTCCGCGAGGTAGGCGAAGCGCAGGACCTCGCTGCCATACCACGCCATCTTGGCGCCCACCGCCGCCTCGAAGCGGTCGCGCACCTTCTCGGTGAGCCCCTCGGTGGCGAGCACGCCGGCGATGCGTGGCTGGAACGGTTTCACTGTCACAACCGGGCCGTCGAGCGCCTCGACCAGGGCGCGGGTGTCGTCCAGGACGGATTTCGGTATCGAAACCGGGGTGATCTTGGCGCCGGCGACATTCTGGCCGGAGTTGACCGGCAGCCGATCGATGGTGGTGAAGATCGCGATCCCCGGCAGCAGGTTGAGGCGGGTGACGGCATCCGCGTTGACACGCAGGAGTCCCCGCCGGGCGGCGTTGAGATTGACGCGACTCTGCACCGGCGGCCGGATCTCCAGCCCCGCCCCGGCGATGAGGTTGGCGAGCGTGGTGGCGGCGGTGTCTTCGTGGATGTCGTCCGGTTCCAGCCGGACGGCGTGGACGGGGCGATCGAGTGTCGCGATGGTATCGAGGTCATCGTCGGTGATCCGGTCACCCTTGCGGAAGACGCGCTTGCCGTGCAACCGGACCTCCTCGGCGACGACGAGGTCGAGCGCGGCGGCGGCGGAATCGGCGGTGATGATCGTGGGCTGCATGTCTGGTTCCTGATGCGATGGGTATCGGGCCGGAATCGCGACGGTGCGGTCCGTTCCCGACCTGATCCAGCATCCCATCGCGCCGGGGAAGTGGCAACCGCTGACGCTACACCGGCTCGCGGCGGGAGGCCATTGCCCGCGCGGTCGCACGATTGCGCCGGGGTTCGAAGGGGATGGTCCTCTCCCCCAAGTGGGGGAGAGTTAGCGAGGGGGGAATTGCCGGCGCAATCGGCGTCGTGCACCACACGGTTTGCAGCCGGCAATGGCGTCCCGTCAATCAGCGAAGCAGACGCGTGGCGAGGCAGGAGGGCATTGAACGCGCGCCCAATATCGGCCATGGGGCTGACGGCGCGTTCAAGCCCTCCCCTACTGTGCCTTTGGGGTGATCGTCAGGGCAAATACGGCCGGATCAGCGCGGTGATCTCCTGGATACCCGCAAGTACCTCCCCGGCCGGGACTGTAGGCAGGTTGAAGACGACGCGGTGTGCGCCGGCGGCAATGAACCGCTCGATGGCGTCGGGGGTTCGCGGCGTGGCGTAGATCGTGACTGGAATCGGGTCGCGACCCCGCTCCGCCGCCAGGCGCTGGAGCTCGGCGATGCGGTGTTCGACGCCGGGATGGTCGTTGGGCATCCACTCGTCGCCGTACTCCAGCACGCGCTCCAGCACATGCGGTCCCTCGCCGCCGACGGCGACGGGCATGTGCGGTTGTTGCACGGGCTTCGGCCACTGCCAGAGCGGGTCGAAATCGACGAAATCACCGTGGAACTCGGCGACCTCCTGCGTCCAGATCGCCTGCATCGCCAGGACATGCTCGCGCATGATTGCCCAGCGCCGGGTCGGATCGACACCGTGGTTGCGCATCTCCGGTACGTTCCAGCCAGCGCCAACGCCGAGGATGACCCTGCCGCCGGAGACGACATCGAGGGTGGCGACGGTCTTGGCGAGGACGATCGGGTCGTGCTGCGGGATCAGCGCGACGCCGGTGCCAAGCCGGATGCGTTCGGTGACGGCGGCGACGCTCGCCAGCGCGACGAACGGGTCGAGCATGCGCTTGCACGCCTCCAGCCAGGCGGGATCGTCGGGCTCCAGCGACCGCACCGAGAGCGGGATGTGGGTGTGCTCGGGCAGATACAGCGCGTCGAACCCGTGCCGCTCCAGCGCCCGCCCGATCTCGCGCAGATCTGCTGTTTCTGCGGTAGCGCGCACCTGGACGCCAAAGCGCATGTCGCTCGCTCCTGTTGCCATGACCAGCCGGCTACGTGTCCGCAGCATCCCATGCGCCGCTCGTATCCGGCAACCTCTGTCTGCTCTCGCAGAACGAGGTCGGTTTGTAGGGGAGGACCGCGTGTCGCCTCCCGGGAGCTCGTCTCCTCCCTTTCTCGACCTGTCCTGCCACCACGAGCGGGAGCACACGAGGTGCTCCCCTACGATTGTCCATCCTCGCCAACGTCCGCGCAGGCAATAGCCTTCCGGCGTGCCGATCCCCAGCAGCGTGTTTCGTCGTTGGCGCAAACCGTTGAGGGCCGCACGGGCAATTCGCCGGGCGGTTGGTATGATGACGGTGTTGCACACACCGCGCGCCGCCATTCGATCGGGAGGTCACCATG
>JAUIGA010000052.1 GCA_030430125.1 Chloroflexia bacterium
GGTGCTGCTGGCGACGTCGGACACCTACGACCAGGGCACGATCCTGCTGGTGTTCTGCTTTGGCCTGGGGCCGTTCCTGCTGCTCACCATCGGCGTCTACCTCTACGCGAAGAGCCGTGAGGACCGGCTTGCCGAGGATACGGATGATGAGGAAGCGGAGGATATCGCCACATGACGGTCGAGGGTCGGCTGGAGGGCATCCGGCGGTACACGATCCACGGCGGGCCGTATGCCTACCTCTACTTCAGTCATCTGGACGACCCGGAGACGATCCACCAGGCGCAACTCCCTGAGGAGGCGTTCGACACCGACCTGCAGGTGGGGGACCGCGTCGCGATTACCTACCTGCTGAAGACGGTGATGGAGATTCGCCACGCTCCGGGCGCTGACAATTCGTAGGGGCAGACCTGCCGAAGGCAGTTGTCTGCCCGACGGTCGCGCAGCGGCCGCGATGCGTGCGTCGGCACGGTTGTCATCTTGCCGCCCTGCAGGCGGCCGGGTGGACCTGCGCAGGTCCACCTCTACGCGATATTGCTGCCGAATCCACTGTGTCCTGTATTGTTGCCATGAAATGGAGTGAGCCCCGTATGACCACGCCCACCTGGTACCTCGACGAGCTCGACCACGCCGGGCCGGAGCATCTCGACGCCGGCTACGTCGCCGGTTACGACCGCAAGACCGGCGTCGACCCTGCCGGCGACCTCGCGCTGCTGCGTGATCTCGGACTGGGCGAGGCCGACACGCTGGTCGACCTCGGTACCGGCACGGGGGCGTTGCCGCTGATTGCCGCGCCGTATTGCCGGCGGGTGGTCGCGGTCGATGTGTCGGCGCCGATGCTGGCGGTGCTGCAGCAACGGGCAGAAGATGCGGGCATCGCCAACATCGAATGCGTGCGGGCCGGGTTCCTCAGCTACGAGCACCAGGGAGCGCCGGCCAATGTCGTCTACTCCCGGCACGCGCTCCACCACCTGCCGGACTTCTGGAAGGCGGTCGCCTTCGAGCGCATCGCGGCGATGCTCAAAACCGGCGGCATCTTCCACTTCCGCGACCTGTTCCTGTCGGTCGGACCCGGCGAGGCGGCGGAAGCGATCGAGCACTGGCTCGCGCACGCGTCGGAAACACCGGAGGTCGGCTGGACGCGGGAGGAGCTGGAAATCCACCTGCGGGAGGAGTACAGCACCTTCACCTGGTTGATCGAGCCGATGCTGGAGCGCGCCGGGTTTCGGATCGAGGCGCGGCACGGGCTGGAGTCGAAGATCTACGCGGCGTATACCTGCGTGCGGGTGTAGTGCCGGGAGTCGATGCGAAGGTTCACCGTCCATCTCGATTCGTGACCGCCTTCGGCCCACTCCCGGCCCATAAATCGGACATACCTTCGGTGTAAGATGATGGAACGCGGCTGATGATCGGTTGGTGATGACGTGTCGCATTGGTGCTACGTGAAGCGACCGCGCCATATGCCGCATGATCCGAGCAGTCGGGATGCATGCCCGGCGTTCTCGCGGACTCGTCGGGCAGAGGGGTGTCATGCAAGGCGACAGCACCAGCAACACGCCTCCCCCGATCCGGGCACGCCTCCTGGGGGCGACCGACCTGCGTGCTGGTGACCGGATCCTGACCCCGGATGCCTGGCGACGACGGCCGGCGCGTCATCTCCTGCTGATGCTGCTCGGTACCCCCGGCCACCGGCTCCCGCGCGACGCCGTGCTGGAGGCGCTCTGGCCGGACCGTGATCTCGATTCCAGCCTGAACACCCTCTACCAGGCGCTGCACGTGCTTCGCCGCACGCTGGAACCAGGGTTGCGGTCGGGCCGGGAGTCCGCCTACATCGACGTTGGCAACGATACGATCGCACTCCGCCCGCACGACGGGTTGTGGGTGGATGTCGACCGCTTTGAGCACCTGCTCCGCCAGGCGACCATCGGCCCGGCGCCGCGCGAGTCGCTGCATGCCGCGCTCGCCCTCTATCGAGGCGAGTTTATGGCCGACGAGCCATATCTCGACTGGCCCATCGCGCGTCGCGAGGCACTGCGCGCCGACCGCGAGCGCGCCATCCTGAACCTGGCCGAGCTCGATCTCGAACATGGCGACTCCCTGGCCCCGATCGGGTACCTGGAGGCATTGCTCGCCGAGGATCCGGCCCGCGAGGTCGTCCACCAGGCCATCATGCGGGCCCTGCTTGCGCGCGGGCAGCGGGCAGCGGCGCTCCAGCAATTCGAATGGTGTCGCCTGGCGCTGGAGCGCGAGCTTGGCGTCGCGCCAGACCGGGAGACCGAGCGCCTGGCGGCGACGGCCCGGAATGTGCCCACGCCATCCCTCGAAGCCGGCGTGCCCATCCTCGACCTGCCCGGGCTGCCCACCGCCACGGTCGGCAGGGAGCGCGACATCGTGGCGGTACAGCAGATGCTTGCCGGAAGCGACACCCGGCTCGTCACCATCGTCGGCACCGGAGGCGTGGGCAAGACGCGCCTGGCCATCGAGGTGGGGCGCGGCTCCGGCTCGCGCTTCCCGGACGGCATCGCGTTCGTCGCGCTCGACGTCATCCGGGCGCCGTCGCTGCTCTATCACGCCATCGCCGGGGCGTTGCGGGTCGACAAGGCACCGGGACGCACGCTGGTTGACACGGTCCATGATGCCCTGCGTCATCGCCCCCGGTTCATGCTGGTGCTGGACAACCTCGAGCACCTGGCGGAGGTGGCCGTGCCTGTCGCCGGCTTGCTGGCGGCCGTGCCGTCGCTGACGATCCTGGCCACCAGCCGCGAGCCGCTGCGGATCAGGGCCGAACGCGTCTATTGGCTCGATCCACTCGCGGTGCCGGCTGCCGACCCGTCCCTCGAACCTCACGCGCTGCGGGAGGTGGACTCGGTATCGCTCTTCCTCCGGTGCGTGGATGCCTGGGGTGTCAATGGCCGCCCGGTCACCGATGCCAACCTGCCGGTGATTGCCGCGCTGTGCCGCCGGCTGGAAGGGTTGCCGCTCGCGATCGAGCTGGCGGCGGCGCGATCGCTTGATGCCAGTCCCGCCACGATCCTGGGCCAGCTCGACGACCGGTTCGCGACATTGCGTGACGGCCCGCGTGACCTCCCGGACCGGCACCGGGCGCTGCATGCTGCCATTGGCTGGAGCTACGACCTGTTGCCCGCCTCCGAGCAGCGATTGTTCCGCGGGCTCGCGGTGTTTGCCGGGGGCATCGAGGTCGATGCACTGCTGGCGGTGTTCGGACCGGAGGTGATGCCTCTGGCGGACACGCTGGTGGACAAGAACCTGCTGCGATGGGACCAGGAGCAGGGCCATCAGCGCCTGACGATGCTGGAATCGCTCCGCGAGTTCGCGGCGGACATGCTGGAGCGCCATGGCGAGCTCGTGCCCATGCAGCGTTCCCACGCTCGGTTCTTCGCTGACCTCGCGGTTCGGTCCGGTCTCGATCCCGCCAGGCAGGGCGCCGCTCAAATTGGCTGGACACGACGGCTGGAACGCGATCAGGACAACATCCACCTGGCGCTTGCCAACTGTCTCTCGCTGGGTGACTCGGACACGGCGTTGATCATCACCAACGTGATGGGCAGGTACTGGGATACCCACCTGTCAGCGCCGGAAGCCCGCGCCTGGATCGAGCGGGCGCTGACCATGGAGCCCGACAGCGCCCACCTCTCCGCCGGATGGTCCACCATCTGGGGCGCGACGTTCGCCTGGCGCATGTCGGACCCCGCGGCAACGATCTGGTTCGAGCGGGAGGCGAGACGGATCTGGACGACGCTGGGATCGGCGTGCGGCCTGGCGTGGGTCGATTACCACGTCGCCGAGCGACTGGGGTTCGAGGGGCGCTACGACGACATGCGCGCCATCCACGAAGCCAACCTGGACATCTTCCGGCGGGAAGGGGATACCGACGGAATCGTTCTTGCCTTGACGGGCATATCGGACGCGGTCGGGATGATTGGAACCCCTGAGAACGCCGTGGCTGCACTAAGCGAGGCGCTGGATGTTGCGCGTGAGGCGGACAACCTGATCCTGCAATCGTACGTGCTGAGTCGCTTGCCCGCGGCACTCCTGGGCGCGGGAGAGATGGATCGGGCGAAGGTCATGGTGGCCGAGAGCGAGCGCCTGGGCCGGCTGATTGGCGATCGGCGATCCCTGCCATGGGCGGCGGTCGTGAAGGCGTCGCTGGCCCTTGATCATGGCGACTTCGTGCCTGCGCTGCATCACGCGCAGGCAGCCCTTGCCGGATTCCGGGCGGTGGGCGACGTATTGGCCGAGTGGGTCGCGCTGATGGCGTGCACGCTGGCAGCGGCGTCCGCCGGACACCTCGACGACGCCCGCGCTCATGCCCTGGCGACGGTGCGCAGCGTGCTGGCCCATGGTGGCGACGCCTGCAAGGCGACGGTGTTGCCGGAGCTTGCGGGCGTACTCCTGGCCCTGGGACACCCGGCGGCGGCGTTGACCGCCTTTGCGGCAGGGCTCGCCAGGGAGCGGATGACGATTACCGCGCTCCCGTCCGGTTCCGGCGACCGCTACGCGGCGGACATTCGCCGCGCGCGGGACCGTCTGCCCGACCTCGAGGCCGAGGCCGCATGGGCTCGCGGGGCGTCCATTGATATCGATGACGCCCTGGAGATCGTCCAACGTCACCTCGGTATCGATCGGGTGCCGGACGCCGTGCCCGTATAGGTTCCATCGTCCTGTTCCCCATTTGTCAGGTGGTTGGAAGGTCGACCCGGTAGAACCGCTTTAGGCGGATGGCCGGCGTGACGGCACGCAGGGCATCCACCCGAATTGCTCCCTCGTCACTGTACGAGAAAGGATTGACCCATGAGACGTGCGATTCACGGGGTGTCTGTCATTCTGCTCGCGTTCGCCATGTTGGCGTCGGCCGGGGTGACGACGGCGCAGGAGGCTTCGCCGGAAGCGGGGCCGTCACTGCTCGAAGGGCTTGGCTTGCCCGTCCTCGAGGTGACGGTGACCGCCGGCGGTGTCGACGCGCCTGCCGAGGTCGAGGCCGGGCCGGTGCTGTTCGTGGCCCACAACGAAACCGAGGAGGAAACGTCGGTCGACGTCGTCCGGCTTCCCGAAGGGTTCACCGTGGACGACTACCTGGCCTTTGTTGGTAGCGAGGGGCCCCTGCCCGAATGGACCGCCGACGCGGTGGTCGCGGGGTACGTGTGGACACCACCGATGGCGAGCGGCAGCATCGTGCTCAACCTGGCGCCGGGCGATTGGGAGGTCATTGTTACCGGAGCGGACGTCGCCGTGCCGAGCGTCAGCCTGAGCGTCACCGGGGAAGCGACCGAGGCCTCGATTCCCGCCGATTTCGATCTTGAGTTGGGCGCATACGTCTTCAACTTCCCGGAGACGATGCCGGCTGGCCCGCAAATCTGGCACGCCACCAACACGCATGCCGTGCCGCACCACGCGATCGTCTTCCCGGTCGACCGGTTGTACACCGCGGAGGAGGTGCAGGAAGGGGTTATGGCGGAGTTCAGCGGCACGCCCGTGGCGGACGGGTTCTCGTTCGAGACATCGATAGTGGGACCGGACGCGGCGGAGGTGCCCGTCATCACGGGCGGCCAGGAGATTTGGATGGAGACCAACCTGGAACCCGGATACTACGTCGCGGTCTGCTTCGTCTCCGATCCGGGGTCTGACGTGCCTCACCTGATGGCCGGGATGATCTCCTCGTTCGAGGTGACGGGCGACGCATAGGGCATGATCGGCAAACGCTCGTCACGGGGACGATCTCACCGATGAGATTCGTCCCCGTGACGTGTCTGGCTACGAGGCGCGGCACGGGATGGAGTCGAAGATCTACGCGGCGTACACCTGCGTGAAGGCATGGTCGACCCGGTTCAGCCTGTAACGTCACGCGCGAGACTGGCGGCGAAACCGTCGGGGTAGCGCGCGTTCCACTCCTCGCGGAGGATGCCGTATCCCATCCCGTCGTAGAATGCGCCAGCGACGATGCGTGCCTTGCGAAACCGCGCTTCCTCGGTGAAACCGAGCTTGCGGGCCAGCGCCATCATGCCGTGGTTGCCGGACCACGTGCGCAGGTCGAGCCGCGCCAGCTCCGGCATGGCGGCGAGCAGGTAGTCGCACCAGAGTCCCAGCGCCTCGTAGCCGAGACCCCTCCCCCACTGCTCAGGGTCGAAGATGACGATGCCGAGCGAGAGCCAGTTGGTCTCCGTGCTCTCCCAATACCACGAAACCTGTCCCACCAGGCGATTGCTTGCGAGGTCCGCGACGACGAGTCTCGTGCGCGGGGTCGGCCAGTTGCCCGCTTCGATCCTGTCTCGAACCGACGCGACCATGGTCGCCACGTCCTCGGCGGACGGTTTCGGATAGTACGGCCCGTCGAGCTCGTGCCACCGTTGCTCCGGCAGCATCCAACGCCCCCACATCGGCACGTCGTCGAGGATCATGTCGCGCAGGCGAATCCGCCTGCCGGTAATCGGGCGATCCAGCATCAGCTCGCCTGAGTCTCGTACTCCCACAACTGCCGGTGGATCTGCAGGTGGCCGGTGTGCAGCGCGATGTGGTCGAGCGCGTGCATCAACCAGTCGGCATTGGTCCACCCTTCGAGGTCTGGGCGGTCCGGTGCCGGCGCACCACTGAAATCCTCCTCCGACATGCTGTCCAGGACCGCGTGCAGCGCATCGATGAACGCGGCGAAGCGGGTAGCGATTTCCTCGTAGGTGGCAATCGCGACGAACTCGCTGTCGCGATCCCGGTCGATCGGCCGCCGTCCGACCATGTGCAGGGCGTGGAACTCGGCGGCGGAAACGGTGTGCGTGGCGAGGGCCGCGAAGGTGTTCATCTCGTGGCTGCCGTCCGTGGCGGCGGCCGGCTTCCAGGTGTTGAAGTCATCCTGCGGGATATCGCGCAGCGCCTCAAGCAGGTCGTCGACATAGCTGCGGATGGCGCGTTCAAGGGCGGTGCCGGTCGGGGTCATGGTGAGTCTCCTGGATCGGCCGCCACAGGGGCGACGCTACGGCACGTGTCAGGCGGGGTCGGTCATCCGCGTCATCCAGTCGCGTTCGGCGCCGATGGTGGTGGCCTGACCGTGGCCGGGATAGACGGTGGTGTCGTCGGGCAGGGGCAACAAACGGGCAAGACTCTGCACCATCGTCGCCTGGTCGGCGCCGGGGAGGTCGGTGCGGCCGTGCCCGCCCGGGAAGAGCACGTCGCCGCCCAGCAGGACGCGGTCATCGACGCTGAGCAGCGCGATGTGCGACGGATCGTGTCCCGGCAGGTGCAGCACCGAGAAGGCGTGATCGCCCAGGGAGACGGTGTCGCCGTCGGCGAGGTGCCCGTCGGGCACGATCGGCGCGACGGAGTACGGCAACGCCATACCCACACTGCCGGGGGTTGCCAGGTGGGCGTCGGCATCGGAGTGCGCCAGGATTCGGGCCCCGAGCGCCTCGCGCAGGGCTGCGGTGTCGATGATGTGGTCCCAATGGGTGTGCGTCAGCACGATGCGGTCGACGGTGACACCCGCATCCCGCACGCGGGCCACGATCGCGTCGCTCGTCTCCGGCGGGGCGTCGACGAGGATGCCCGAACGGGAGGGTGGATCGATGACCAGGTAGGCGTTGGTTTCCAGAGGGCCTCCCGGTATGGGAAGGATATCGAGGGGTGCAGACATGGCGAATCCTTGACGACGAAGGCAGGTTATCCGGTGCTACCGTACATGATCCCGGCCGGGTGGCGGCAGGTGGGTGGTTCCCGGCACGCAACGTGCGGAACTGCGTCGGTGAGACGCGTGTCCGGGGACATTGTCGTCCATGCCAGGGTTCGTGCAAACACGGTCGGAATCATCATGAGCACATCCCGGAGCGGTCCGGAGCACCGCGCGGAAGCGCAGACCGTCCTCATCGTCGATGACGAGCCAGCCATCGTCGATCTTCTCGCGAAGGTTCTCGAAGGCGAGGGCTACAGTGTCGAGCGTGCCGGCGATGGCCGGGCGGCGCTGTCCAAGGTGCGCGAAACGCATCCCGACCTGGTTATCGCGGATGTGATGATGCCGGTGATGAGCGGGTTCGACCTGCTGGATGCGTTGTCCGGCACCGGGGACGGTGTGCCAGTGATCCTGATGAGCGCGGCGGTGGTGTCGCATCGCGAGGGGGTGCCGTTCATCGCGAAGCCGTTCGACCTGGCCGAGCTGCTGGAGCTGGTGAACAGTCACCTGGGGTGAGGTGCCTGTCGGGTCACGATCCCCTCAGCCCAACCCCAACCCTGTAATTCCGAACACAACGACATCCTTGTCATCTTTCGACTCCGGCTGAGGTGCCGGTCACGGTAGCACGACAAACAAAACCACGGACCGGTTGCCGTGGCGCTCTTGCGCCCGGCAACCCGGGGGATCCTTCGGCACGGCTGCGGTGCCTGCGGCACCTTGCCGGCTCAGGATGACATGGGCGGCGTTGGTCGGCGCGGCGCGGAACCAGCCCGTCACGATGGTGGGCCGACGCGGGGATCGGACGCTACGCGATGATGCGGGCTTCGTTGATTCGAGGTACTGAGCGGAGACCGCGGCAGAGGGCCGACACGGGGTCGGCCGCTGCGCGATGCCGTGGATGTCACCGGTTATTGGGATCGAGGGTGGTGGCGTGCCGGCCCGTCAACGCACGCGACCGGTGGTGAGCAGCTCCTCGACCTGCCTGCGGGTGGGCACGCCGAACGGGCCGACCTCCCGCACGCTCAGCGCCGCTACGGCATTGGCGAACTCGCCCGCCGCGCGCGCCGATACGGTCCTGTCGGACGCCTTCAGGAAAAACGCGGCGGCGAAGACATCACCGGCGCCGGTGAGATCGCGAATCTGGACATTGTGTCCGGGGATATCGACCTTTTGCCCCCCGGCAATCACCTGCGCGCCCTCGGGGCCGCGGGTCATCACGCTCACCCGGCGGTCGCCGACGCGATTGACCACCTCGCGGGTGTAGGCGATCTCCTCGTCGCTGACGATCACGCTGTCGAGGCGATCGACCAGGCTCCCCGGCAGCTTGAGGGGGATGTGGGTCACCTTGCCGCCGCTGGAGCGCGGCCAGGAGCGCATCCAGCCTTGGGGGGTGGCGCCGAGGAACTGCGTGGTCAGCCCGGCGCAGGCGCGCGGGTCGAGCTCGTCGGCGACAGGACCCAGATGGACGAGCCTGGCGTGTCGCCAGTGCGGAGGCAGGCCGTTGAGGTCGATCGGACCGGCCCAGTGGGGCATGGTCTGCACCCGGTGGGTGTTCTGGTATTCGTTGATGAACACGGTCGGCGTCTCGGCGTCCTGCACGACGATGCTGATTCGCTGGTCGAGGTATGGCTCGAGCGAGGGGATGGCGACCCCGTTGACCTCGCGCCCGAACACCCCCCGGGTGAGGATGGCGACCCGCGCGCCGAGACGGGCGGCGGTCATGGCCGAATAGAGGGCGGTACCCCCGAGCACGGCGCTGCCGTCGGGCCGGAGGTCGGCGCAGATGTGACCGATTACCAGGTAGTCGGGGGTGCGCATGCGTTGCACCGCCGAGCGGCCGGCGCCGGGCCGGAACGGGCGACGCTCGTGCTTGCCCTGGCGCCCGGACTGCTGGTTGGGCGTATCGTCCCGTTGTTGATTTGCCATGGCGATGTGCTCCGTCGGCCGGCGTCCGGCCGGCGCGAGAACGAATGGATACGGGACGACAACGGGCGGACAAGAGGTCCGCCCCGAAACCAATGCAACAGCGAAGCTCAGGCGCGCGGCATCACCGTGATACGGCGCTCGTTGCCCTCGCCGCTGCTCTCGGTGCCGACGTCGGGGTGCGAGCGCAGGGTGAGATGGATGATGCGACGCTCGTTGGGCGGCATCGGCTCCAGTGTCACCGGCCGGCGGCTGCGGCTGACCTGCCGCGCGACCCGCTCGGCGAGCCCGATCAGCGACTCCTCGCGCCGGGAGCGATACCCCTCGACATCGAGAATGATGCGGGACCACGTGCTCAGCTTGCGGTTGACCATGAGGTTGACGAGGTACTGGATGTGCGAGAGGTGCTCGCCACGTCGACCGATGAGCATTCCGAGGTCGTCGCCCAGGACATCGATGAAGATGGTCGGCGGCTCGTCCGGGTCGAGCGGCACCGCCGACGGGTTGTCGACCGCCATCACGTCGGCGTCGACCCCCATGTGCTGCAGCAGGTCGCGCACGGCCTGCTTGGCGATCTGCTCGTCCTCGGCGTCGACCCGGTCGATCACCACGGGGCGCGGCGCGCTGCCCCGGTTGGAGGGACGGTCGTCGCGGGAGCGGCGGCCACGCAGGCGGTCTCCCCCACCCTGCCCCTGGTGCTGCTGGCGAGGCGGTGACTGCCGGGCGGCGCGGGGCTCGGGCTGCGATGCCTGACCCTTCGCGGTGACGCGGACCAGCGCCTCGTCCTCCTGATCGTCGCTGGCCTCGACGAGGATCTCGATGTCGACTTCATCTTGCGTGAGCTCCAGCTGCTCGAGGGCAAGCCGGATGGCCTCGTCGACCGAGTAGGCCTGGATTTCTACACTGGTGCGTCGTTGCATGGTGTCTCGACTCACTTGTGCTGCGTGCCGGCTGGTCAGGGCGTCGGCTCCGGCGCGGCGGGTTGCCCGGGGCCCCGCCTGGCGGGAGCCTACCGCTTGCGACTCTTCTTCTTGCGTGGCTGCGCTGTTGGAGCCGCGCTGGTGCTGCCGTTCGTCTGCCGGGATTTTGCCGTGTGTTTGGCCGCCGCGTCCACCCGGTCCTTATAGGAGGTCGATCCTTCGCGGCGTTTGGCGGCAAATGGGTCGCTTGTTTCGCCATCGGCACCGTTGGGTTCGGTGGTGGCGTCCCCGGCGGGCGTCTTGCCGGTGTCCTTGCGTTGTTGCTCGGCCTGCTTCTGGCGCTCGGCGGCGTTCTTCTGCGCCTCTTCCATCTTGCGCTGCATCCATCCCTGAAAGCCGGTCTTCGGCGCGGCGGCGGCCCCGCCGACCACGACGACGTCATCCAGCTTGCGGGGTTCCTGATAGCCGAGGCGGCGGTGCTCCGGCAGCTCCGGCAGCCACGGGAACCACTCGCCGAGGCTGCCCCAGCCGGTGATGAACCACTGCTGCACTACCGAGTAGACGCTTTGGGTGGCCCAGTAGATGACCGGGCCGGCGGCGAAGGTCCAGCCGAACAGCACGACCATGAGCGGCATGAAGTTCATCATCACGTTCATGACCTGCTGTTGCGGGTCGTCGCTCTTGGGCTGGTTGGCGGGGCGCATCATGCGGGTCTGCACGAACTGGAAGATACCGGCGAGGATGGGCAGGATGTGCCAGGGGTCGGCTTGCGCCAGATCCGGCACCCAGAGGAAACCGTGCGCCCAGGCGCCGCCGTCGGCGGCGTTGGAGAGGTTGTAGATGGCGCGGTAGAGCCCGAAGAAGATGGGGATCTGGATCAGCATCGGCAGGCAGCCGGCCATTGGGTTGACGCCGTACTGCTGGTAGAGCGCCATCGTTTCCTGGGAGGCGCGGGCGCGGTCCTTGCCGTACTTCTTCTGGAGCTCCTTGACCTTGGGGGCGACCTCCTGCATGGCCTTGCTGGAGCGGGTCGACTTGATGGTCAGCGGCAGCAGGAGCGTCTTGATGATGATGGTGAAGACGATGATCGCGAGACCGGCGCTGCCGGTGAACTCCGCGAGGCCGTCCAGCGCCCATTCCAGAAAGGAGCGGTATTGTTCCCACACGGGGATGTCGGCGGGCGCGAGCGTGGTCAGGACGTCTGCGAGCACGAGGTGCGTTCTCCTCCGGACGAGTCCGGGTATGGGTCAAGCGGTGGCCGGCGTGTGACCGCCGGGCACAGGTATGGCTGCGCGAAAACTGGCGCCGGGTCACGGGACCGGGTCGTAGCCGCTCCCCCCGAACGGATTGCAGCGCAGGATTCGCCAGATCGCGAGCCGTCCACCCTTCAGGATACCGTATTTGTCGACGGCCTCGTAGGCATACTCGGAACAGGTCGGCTGATAGCGGCAACTGGGCGGCAGGTTGGGCGAAATTGCCCTCTTGTAGAAGCGGAGCGTCGCCAGCAGGGCAGCTTTCACGGCACCCGCTCCGGATCGGCGGCGTGCGTCCAGCCGGTGGTGACCGGCGAGCCTGGCGCGGGCGGGCCGTCGGGCTCGCCGGGCGGGATGGTCCACAGGCCGCTGCGGGTGAGGATGCGGGTCAGCGCCTCCTGGGCGGCGGAGAGCGAGGGCAGCTCGTCGACGTTGCCGCGGCAGATGATGACGATGTCGTGCCCGGGCCGGACCCAGGGGTGGTAGCCGCGCAGCCCCTCGCGGACGAGCCGCTTGAGGCGGTTGCGCTGGACCGCCTTGCCGCAGCGCTTGCCGGCGATGACGGTGTAGCGGTTGCGGGGCGGGTCCTGGGTGTTGGGCAGGATGCGGGCGACGAGCGCGCCGTGCGCGACGGCCTTGCCGCGGGCGCGGACGTGGCGGACGTCGCCATCTCGATGGAGCCGGAAGTCTCGGGCGATCACGGTGGCCGGTTGCCTTGCTGCTTCCCGCGGAAAACGAAACGAGGGTCGGGTC
>JAUIGA010000053.1 GCA_030430125.1 Chloroflexia bacterium
AGTGGCGATGGGTTCGCGACCGCGGTCCAGCGCGTTGCCGCCAAGGTGGATGACCTCTACGTGCACATCGACCTCGACGTGCTCGATCCGTCGCTCGTGCCGAGCTCGTCGACACCGAGTCCGGGCGGGATGTCGCTGCGGCAGCTCGATCGGCTCCTGGGGACGGCCTTCGCGACCGGGAAGGTCCGGGTTGTGGCGGTTGCCGGGCTGAACCCCGGCGCCGGTCAGCGCGGCCAGCGGTCGGTGCACACCGCTCACTCGCTGCTGGTGACGTCGCTGCCGCAGTGGCAGCAGGCGGAGGTCGGATCGGCATGACCGCGGACGATACGGAGCTGCACCGGGTGATTGCCGAGGCGTTCGCGGCGCAGGTTGACCGGGGTGAGGTCGATGTCGTGGCCGGCGCCGACGGCATCGGTGTGGAGATTCAGGCGGACCAGTGGACACTGGCCATCGAGGGGCCGCCACCGTCGGTGGCGTATCTCGCCATTGACGAGGAACCGGAGGGTGTCGAGGCGATGGCGGAGGCGCTCGAAGGGGTGGTCGAGCCGGACGAGCTGGTGGCCATGCGGAGCCTGGATCGGCGGCTGAACGGCGCGTTGCGCATGGCTCTGCGGGAGTCGGGCGACATGCTGTCTATGGAGCTCGCCTCGCTGCTCGCCGAAGGCGCGTGAGCTTCGTGCGCTCGGCATGTGGACGACGCCTTGCCGATGTACGCGAGCTGGCCCGCGACTTGCGGCTGCATGGGACGTCCATGCTGGCGTACGCGACCTCGCCCACGCGAGTACCGGGTAGCCTGGTTCGGAGCGCCCCGGCTGCCGGGCAGGTAGACTGGGTACGCAATACTCGTCGCAGCCACGAAAGCTGGTCATGACACCTACCACCACTGCCAACCCGCGAACCCACCAGGCGATCCGTGACCTGCGCGCGCCGGGCGCGGTCCTGCTTGTCTCCTGCTACGAGCTTGGGCATCAGCCGCTGGCGCTCGCCAACGCGGCCGCGTCTCTTCGCGCCGAGGGGTTCCAGCCCGCCGTGCGCGATCTTGCCGTCGAGGAGCTGTCCGACTCCGATCTCGCCGGCGCCGGGCTTGTTGCCGTCAGCGTGCCGATGCACACCGCGATGCGCCTCGGGCAGCGGGTGCTCGACCGGCTGCGGGCAGCCCACCCGGAGACGCCGGTGGTGTTCTTCGGGCTCTACGCGGTGCTCAACGCCGATCACCTCTTCGCGACCGGCGCGACGGCCGTGATCGGCGGCGAGGTCGATGCGCCATTGCGCGCCGTCGTGACGACCCTGGCCGCAGGTGGCGATCTCGATGCGAGCTCGTTTCCCGGCGTGGCG
This sequence comes from Chloroflexia bacterium, assembly GCA_030430125.1. GTDB lineage: Bacteria > Chloroflexota > Chloroflexia > Thermomicrobiales > UBA6265 > JACCVC01. The sequence continues at coordinate 1,336 of JAUIGA010000053.1, forward strand.
ACTGGCGCGCATCGCCAACCGGACCCGGCGCCGAAGTCGCAGTTTCTCTCGCCCGACCGGCGCGACCTGCCGGTGTTGCGGTCCTATGCCGGACTGGAGCGAAACGGGACGATCGTCCCGGCCGGATACGTCGAGGCGACCCGAGGGTGCCACCATACCTGCACGCACTGTCCCATCACCCCCGTGTATGGCGGGCGGCTGGTCGTCGTCCCGCGGGAACGCGTGCTGGACGACATCGCCGCTCAGGTGGACATGGGGGCGCGGCACATCACGTTTGGGGATCCGGATTTCTTCAACGGCCCCGCCCATTCCCTGCGCATCCTGCGGGAAATGCGGGAGCGGTGGCCGGAGCTGACCTTCGATGCGACGATCAAGATCGAGCATATCCTCGAACACCGGCAGCGGCTGCCCGAGCTTGCCGCGCTCGGTTGCCAGTTCGTCGTGTCCGCCGTTGAGTCGCTCAATGACGAGGCGCTGCGGCGGATGAAAAAGGGGCACACCGCGGCGAGTGTTTCGGAGGCGATCGACCTGCTGGATGCGGTCGGTATCCCGATGCGACCGTCGCTGCTGCCGTTTTCGCCGTGGGAGACGATGGCGAGCTATCTGGACCTGTTGCGGTTCATGGCCGAGCGCGGCATGACGCGCAACATCGACCCGGTGCACTGGAGTATCCGCCTGCTGATCCCCCCGGGATCGGCGGTGCTGGCCGACCCCGACACCGCGACGTGGATCGGCTCGCTGGACCCGGAGGCGCTCAGCTATGCGTGGACACATGCCGAGCCGCGCATGGAAGCGTTGCAGGTGGAGATCGCGCGGCTGGCGGAGACCGGTGACGCCTGCCAGCAGGACCCGGCGGAGACCTTCGTGGCGATCTGGGCAGCGGCATGCCGTGCAGCCGGTATCGACCCCCCAGAGATTCCGGCGACCCGGGTGCACCGCCCTCGCCCCCCTCGGTTGACCGAAAGCTGGTTCTGCTGAGCGGAGCCGACCGCGCGGCAGTTGTCGCGCTGACCATCATCGATACCAGCGAATGGCGTCCCTTCGGTCGCCCACCACGGCGACCGAAGGCGTGGGCGGCTCGGCTGGCGCATCCAGGCGTCGCCCACCACTCACATCCGTAGGGGACGTCCTTGCCGGCGTAGTTCACGCCGCCCGTCGCAAGGTGCGCAGCCGGCAATGGCGTCCCGCCGCCACGATCGGGTGGTGCGAGGCGGGAGGCCATGGAACGCGCCGACGTTCCCGTTCCCGACGTAGTGAGCGCGTTCAAGGCCGCCCCGACGGGATTGGCCGTGCTCGTCCCGCCGCCACGATCGCGTGGTGCGAAGTGGGCGGCACTCCGCGTCGGCAGTCGCGACCCTTGTGCGTGTGCGCCGTGTTTGGGTGATCACGATTGCGGTGTATCACATTCATATGAAACACATAGGCCCCGTTCAGAGACTTCTCATGTCATGTTCAGCGTACGTTCAGCCCTCCCGGCAATGATTATCGGAGAGGGCGCAATTCATGGCGCCAGGGAACACCCGTCTGATTCGTTTATATCGGGAGATGTCTTCATGCATCCGCACCAACCCTCTCGTGTCGCAGCAGCTGTGATGGAGCCGGCCGGCTCTGCCCGGCGGCTGCCGTTCATGCTGCTGTCCGTGCTCCTGCTGGCCGTGGCAATGGTGGCATCGGTCACCTTCGCGCCGGCCATATCGGCCCAGACCGCCACCGAGGACCAGACCGCCGCCGATGTCGCCGAGCAGGTTCAGGACTCGGTCGTCACCGTGTACACCTACATACCAGGCGGCATGTTTGCCCCCGGTCAGACCGGTGAGGAGCCGTCCGGCGCCGGGTCGGGCTGGGTCTATTCCGACGACGGGCTCGTGGTCACCAACCGGCACGTTGTCGTAGGCGCTGAAGAGGTGAAGGTGGTCACCGCCGACGGCACGATCATCCCGGCCGAAGTGGTTGGCACCGACTGGTATCAGGATGTCGCGGTGCTGCAGCTCAACCCGGAGGCTGGCCAGGAGCTGCCGCCGGCCGCGAGCATCGGCGACTCATCCGAGGTGCGCGCCGGTGACCAGGTGATCGCGATCGGCACGCCGCTCGGCCAGTTCGCCAACACGGTCACGGTTGGTCATGTTGGCGCCACTTCGCGCGCGCTCAACACCGGCACGGGCTACTCGCTGGGCAACCTCATCCAGCACGACGCGTCGCTGTCGCCCGGAAACTCGGGTGGCCCCCTCTTCTCGATGGATGGCGACGTGATCGGCATGAACGTGGCCAAGGTCGACGCGGTGACGACCGGCGTGGCGAGCGCCGACGACATTGGTTTCGCGATCGACGGCAACACCGTGGTGGCCGTGGTCGAGGAAATCGTCGCCAACGGCTCGGTTGCCTACCCGTATCTGGGCATCCAGAGCCAGGCCACGCCGCAGGGTGTGGTGGTCGGCGGTGTCGAGGCGGGCTCACCGGCCGCCGATGCCGGGCTGCAGCCGGGTGACATGATCGTCGCCGTCGATGGCGAGCGGGTCGACGCCGACCAGGGGGTCATCGACCTGCTGTACGATCACGAGCCGGGCGAGACGGTGACGCTGACCATCGTGCGCGATGGTGGAGAGATCGAGCTGGATGTGGAGCTGGGCACGCGACCGGCCGACCTGTAGCCTGCGAACGTACGCGGTTGTCATCCGGATTCAGCTTTTCTTCAGGTTTCGTTCAGGAACAGTTCAGACCTGTTCCCTAAAGTAGAGGCTGGAAGGACGAAGCGCAAACTTCGCTTTCTTCTCTCCTCCCCACCCCTTGTTATGGGCGGCACCCGGCGACGGGGCCGCCCATGGCATTTCCAGGGTGGTTTTTTGTTTTTTCGGTGAGGCTGCCTCTATTGGCGTGAGATCGCATCTGGGCGAACCGGGCCGCCACAGGACGGGTGATGCATATTCCAGTGAACGCGCCATGTCCCACCCGTCACTCCGAGCCGCGGGCGCCAGCCCGCGTGTCGAGGAGTCCTCCCCGGCTGTCACGCCCCTCCAATGGAGGGGAGAACCCGCCCCGTCCCGGGGAGTGGAAGCGTCCCCGCGCGAAGCGCAGCGCGATGCGGGATCCCATGCGCACCCTGGTACCGGCGTCGATGCGGCAGCCAGGCTGCCGTGCGCTTCGCTGCGCTCTGCGTGACGATGCGGTGGGGAGCGTCGCGGGGAAGAGGCATCACCCGTACAGGGGCCGCCGCTACGCAGCGTTGGGTTCGCTCGTGGCGGTGAGGCGACGTGTGTGAATTCCAGCCTGCTGCTGATTCGGCAGGTGGATGCCGCACCGGGACGGATTTTCAGGCTCCCTTCATACTCGACTCAGTCCCCCCTCAGGGGGCGCCAGCATACTGAGTATCAGAAGGACGACAGATGCGCTGTTGACCACAGCGTCGTTCTTCTTCTCTCCTCCCCACATCCCTGAATGGCGGCGGTTGTCTTCGGACACCGCCGTCATTCTTTTGTTGCGCATCCCAGGCATCGGCGACGGTGCGGACAATCCCTGCCAGTGGTCGATGACGTGGTCGGGAGCGGACCGACAGAGCCCGGCGCTGCGGGGTGAAGGGGATGTCACTGATCCCGGCACTCGGGCAGAGGCAGTTTCGACGTCGACGCCTGCACGGGGCTGGCGGTCGCGAGTCCGGCCCGCGGGGGCTGGTGTGCGGATCTTGTGAGCGAAGCTCACGGTTTTCAGTGTTCGCTCAGGATCGGTTTAGGATGCGCTCAGGTTCCAGCGACATACTGTGAGTGTGGACGGCGACGGAGCTTCTTGCCGACATACCAGTCGAACCTCCGTTCGCTCTCCGCTTCTCCTCCCCCCCTTGATAGTCGGCGGTCTTCCAATGTCGGGAGGCCGCCGATTATCGTCTGCGCCAGGATGGGGCCACTGCAGTACCATGGAGTCAACAATCATGCCGGTCCGGCGAAGCGACGGTGGATGGCTTGGATGGATGGCGAACCTGGTGCGCGCCTGGCGCCGAAATGGAACGACGGCCATCGCGCAACAGCCCGCGCCGGATGCGAGCCGAACACCCGCCCTTCGTCGCCCCAATCCCGGCATACCGGTCGACCCATCGCCCAGGATCGCAGGGGCAACCATGGCGGACACCCGTATTCTCCTCGTCGAGGACGAGCCATCCATATCCGGCTTCGTGCGCCGGGGATTGATCTTCGAGGGCTTTGACGTCGAGGTCATCGACGACGGCCAGCGCGCGTTGGGGGCGATCCGCGACCGCCCGCCCGACCTGTTGATCCTCGACCTGATGCTGCCCGGCATCGACGGTATCGAGCTCACGCGTCGCCTGCGCGTGGCAGAGGAGAACGGCGCTCCACGCCTGCCGATCCTGATGCTGACCGCCCGTGACACCCCCGCCGACCGGGTATCCGGCCTGAATGCCGGCGCTGATGATTACCTGGGAAAGCCCTTCGATTTCGACGAGCTGCTCGCGCGCGTGCGCGCGCTGCTGCGGCGCATCCAGCAACCCCAGGACGCCCGGCACGAAGAGCTGGAATTTGCCGATCTCAAACTCGAGATCGGCAGCCGCACCGTCCGGCGTGGCGAGCGGGAAATCGAGCTGACGCCACGCGAGTTCGATCTGCTGGCCCTGTTCCTGCGGAACCCCAATCAGGTGCTCACCCGCTCGACCCTGATGCAGCGGGTGTGGGGCGACGACTTCTATGGCGAGTCGAACGTGCTGGAGGTCGTCGTCGGCAATCTGCGCCGCGCCCTTGAGGCAGATGGTGAAGATCGACTCATCCAGACCGTTCGTGGTGTGGGGTACGTGCTGAGACAGCGATGATCCCGAAACCGGCACATCTCACCGGTGCGAAGAACGGCAAGGCCGGCACCGGAACCGGCGGGCGGCGCCTCCCGAGCATCAGCTTCTTCCGCTCGATCCGGTTTCGCCTCACGGCGTGGTACACGCTGGTGCTGGTGATTATCATCGCGCTGCTCGGCGTGCTGCTGTCCACCTTTCTCGCCCGCGCGCTCGAGAACGAGGTCGACAATCGTCTGCGCAACGGCAGCGCCCAGATCGACGACCCTTCGATCCTGAGACGGGGTGAGGTGTTGGTGGTCGATCCAGGCACTGGCTGGGTCAGGGAGGATATCATCCCCTCCAACCCCGAGATCGACGCCCAGGTGACATCCGGCCTGTTCTTCGTGGTGTCCAATCTCGACAGCTCCTCCAGTGTCTCCAAGGGGAGCGTTCCACAGGGACTGGCGACGGTCCTCGACCTGTCCAGCCTGAGTCCGGATAGCGCGTTGATGCGCACGGTGTCGGTCGAAGGGCAGCGGGTGCGGGTTCTGCTGCGCCCCGTGGTACTGCTCAGCGGATCGGAAACCGGCTTCGACTATCGGGTGATCGGGGCGATCATCGTCGGGGAGTCGCTCAAGCGGCAGGACGATGTGATCAAGCTCTTCAACCAGCTCCTGCGGACGGCGGGGGCGGGTGGCGTGTTGCTGGCGACCTGGGGCGGCTGGCTGCTTGCCGGACGCGCGCTGGCGCCGGTCAACAAGATCACATCCACCGCCGATGCGATCGCGCGGCAGGGTGACGCCCGGGAGTCCCTCGCGACCCGGCTGGAGGTCAACGAGACTGGCGACGAGCTGGCGCGGTTATCCGTCACTTTCAACGACATGTTGGAGCGCATCGAGCTGGCGTTCAACGGGCAGCGGCGATTCATCGCCGACGCCTCCCACGAGCTGCGCACGCCGCTGACGGCGATTCGCGGCAATGTCGATGTGCTGTTGCGGCTCGCGCGGAGTGGCCGCGACGTCGAGGCGTCGGATCTTGAGGAATCGCTCGGCGACATGAAGCGGGAGAGTGCCCGCATGGCGCGTCTCATCAACGACCTGCTGTTACTGGCGCGTACCGATGCCGAGGGTTTGGGGCACATGGTGCGTCCGGAGCCGGTGTCGCTGGAAGTCGTCGCGCGGGAGGCATTCCGCACCGGCGAATCGCTCGCTGCCGGACAGACGCTGCGGCTGACAATCCGCCAGCCACTGATGATCTATGGCGACGGCGATCGGCTGGTGCAGGTGATGATCATCCTGCTGGACAACGCGGTGCGGCACACGCCGTCGGGCGGTACGGTCGACCTGATCATCGACGCGGCGGAGGCGGAGCGGACCGGCCAGTTGTGCGCGCGCATCCAGGTGGTTGACAGCGGCGAGGGCATCCCGCCGGAGCATCTGCCGCACCTGTTCGAGCGGTTCTACCGGGTGGAGGGCTCGCGGTCGCGGCTGGCCGGCGGCAGTGGCCTGGGACTGGCGATCGCGCTGGCGATCGTGCGGGGGCACAACGGCTGGATCGAGGTCGAATCACCGGAGGGCAAGGGCACGCACATCACGGTGTGGCTGCCGATCCTGGAATCGCCCACCGGGACGACCGGCGAGCTGCCGATCCTGCCGACCTTCCAGGAGGCTCCGCAGGGGTGACAGGCAGTGGATGCTCGACAGCCAGCACCATGATTGGATAGACCCGCCCCTCAGTGGAAGCGTCGCAAGTGCCACGCCACGGTTCCTTGAAACCAACGCCATAGTCGTCATTCAGAGCGAGGGCCAACGGCCCGACGCGATGAATCCCCGCGCGAAGCGCATCGAAATGGTGCTCGAGTTCCGCGTACTGTGTCCAGAGTCGATGCGGCACCTTCGGCGCCGTGCGCTTCGCGCGGGGAGGGTTCTCCCCTCCAATGGAGGGGAGTCAGTGGGGAGGACCCCTCGGCAAGCTCGGGGTGACGTTGAGTGGTGGCACACTGGTTTTCGGCGGATTTCGAGGCCACATATGAGGAATCCGCCCACGGCGGGGCGGGCCCACCTGAATGCCGCCTACCCCTTGATACCCGGTTCGGCGAGGCTGGCCGGATCGAGGATGCGATCGATGTCTTCCGGTGAGAGGTCGGTCAGCTCCAGGGTGACCTCTTTCACCCGGCGTCCGTCGGCGTACGCCTGCTTGGCGATCTTCGCGCCGAGCTCGTAGCCGATCACCGGATTCAGCGCCGTCACCATGATCGGGTTCTTCTCGACCAGGTCGGCGATGTGCTCCCGGTTGACCGTGAAGCCGGCCACCGCCTTGTCGGCCAGCACCCGCGACATGCTGCCCAGCAGCGAGATCGATTCCAGCAGGTTGTGGGCAATCACCGGCAGCATTACGTTTAGCTCGAAGTTGCCCATTTGCGCGCCGACGGTGATCGCCGCGTCGTTGCCGATCACCTGCGCGCAGACCATCATCGTGGCCTCGGGAATGACGGGATTCACCTTGCCCGGCATGATCGAGGAGCCCGGCTGCAGCGCCGGCAGCGCGATTTCGGCGAAACCGGCCTGCGGGCCGCTGTTCATCAGGCGCAGGTCGTTGGCGATCTTCATCAGGCCGGCGGCGTAGGCCTTGAGCTGCCCGCTGATTTCGACGGCGGTGTCCTGCGCGGCCTGCGCGGCGAAGTGGTTTCGCGCTTCCCGGTAGGGGTGCCCGGTCAGCGCCGCCAGCTCGCTGGCAACCTTGCCCCCGAAGTCGACGTGCGCGTTGAGTCCGCTGCCGGTCGCGGTACCGCCCTGGGCCAGCTCGGCCAGCCTCGGCAACGACGCCTCGAACCGCTCCCGCGAGAGCTGGACCTGGTACGCCCAGCCGCGAATCTCGTCGCCCAGGCGCACCGGCGTCGCATCCATCAGGTGCGTGCGGCCGGTCTTGACGACGTCGTGGAGCTCGTCGGCGCGGCGCTCGAACGTGTCCTGCAGGTGGGCCAGCGCGGGCAGCAGCTCCTCGGCGATGAGGTTGAAGGCGGCGACATGGATCGCGGTGGGAATCACGTCGTTGCTCGACTGGCTCATGTTGACGTGATCGTTGGGGTGGGGGGTCGTGTCGCCGTGGTCGAGCTGGGCGGCACGGGTGGCGATCACCTCGTTGGCGTTCATGTTGGTCGAGGTGCCGGAACCGGTCTGGAAGATATCGATCGGGAACTCGGCGTCCCATCGGCCGTCGGCCACTTCGGCCGCCGCCTGCTCGATGGCGGACGAAAGCGCCGGGTCCAGCAGCCCGAGGTCGGTATTGGCACGGGCCGCCGCCTGCTTCACCAACCCCAGCGCGCGCAGGAAGGGCCGCGAGAAGCGCAGGCCGCTGATCGGGAAGTTCTCGACCGCCCGGGCGGTGGTGGCGCCATACATGGCGTCCGCCGGTACCTGCATCTCCCCCATCGAGTCGCGCACGGTGCGCATGCCGGTCTCCTGTACCATAACTGTTGTTCTCCTTCTGCAATGCAACGCCATCGTGGAGCCGCGCAGGGGTGGGTACGCCGGTGATATTCAAGATATTCAACCGTGCGAGCAATCCACCATCAGCATGAGGCTATGCCGCATCCGGCTTGAGCAGGTCGCGGAGCGCGGCCTTGTCCGGCAGGGCCGGAATCGATGCGAGCAGGGTTGTATCTGCGTTCAGGATCTCGATGCCGATCACCTGGCCCTCCGCGTCGACATCGAGATAGACACCCTTTGCAAGCTCTACCGTTTCGGAAATCTCGGATTCGCTGAACTCGATATACAGCGCATTTACGTCCGGATCGAATGTCATCGTGGGTGAGGTCATACCCATTTCCAGGCGAGCCAAGGCTGATTCTGCGCCGCTATCATCGGTCCGATCCGTCACGCCTCCAGTGTACCGCCTTCGCTCTCCCGCCCCGAGCCACCTTGCGCGATCGACGTGGCATCGTAGGCTATGCGTCAGGACTATCCGAGACGATCAGGGAGCGTGGTTGCAATGCAGGTATCCATCATGATCGAGGGCCAGCAGGGGCTCAACTGGCCGCGTTGGCAGCGGTTGGCCCGGGCGGCCGAGGAGCTGGGGTTCGACGGTCTCTACCGGTCCGATCACTTCGTCGATCCGGAGGGCGCCTATCGGGACGCGCTGGAGCTGTGGGTGTCGTTTGCGTGGCTGGCCTCGAATACCAGCCGCATCGCCTTCGGCCCGATGGTGTCACCGGTCTCCTTCCGCGATCCGATCATGACCGCCTGGCAGGTGAGTGGAATCGACGCGCTGGCGGGTGGACGCCTGCGACTGGGGTTGGGCGCCGGCTGGAACGAGCGCGAGCATCGGGATTTCGGGTACGACCTGCTGGCTGTCCCGGAGCGCTTCGATCGGTTCGAGGAGGCGCTCAAGGTGATCACCTTGCTGCTCCAGGAGTCCGGACCGGTCTCGTTCGATGGCGGGTACTACCAGCTTCGCGACGCGCAGATCGCGCCGCGGTCGCCGCGGCAGACCGGTCCGCCGATCGTAATCGGCGGCAACGGCCCGAAGCGCACGCTGCCGCTGGTGGCGGCCTACGCCGATGAATGGAATGCCACCTCGATGCCGCCGGAGCTCTACCGCGAACGGACTGCGCAGTTGAACGCGCTCCTTGAGGCGCGGGGCCGCAAGCCGGATGCAGTGAAGCGGACGGTGATGCGCCGGGGCGTGATCGGGCGGGACGACGCCGCGGTCTCGGCCAGGCTCGGTGGGGCGGACAAGTCGGCGCTGCTCGCACGCGGGGCGGTCGTCGGCACACCGAGCGAGGTCGTCGACATTCTGGGGCAGTTCGCCGAGCTGGGGATTCAGGGCGTGATGCTGCAATGGATGGATATGGACGACATCTCGGGGCTGGAGTGCATCGCCGCCGATGTGCTGCCGCAGGTGAGAGCCTGAGCCACCGGCATGCGGCACTGACACATGGCTGCGGGCAGCATGGACGGTCTGGGTCAGGCCATGCTGCCTGCAACCTGGCCTGACCCGCAATGGTGACAACCTGCCGGCCCGCCTTCCCTGGATTTGGAAGCGCAACAGGCCGGGAGGTGCGGACAGCGTTCGCGAAGGCAGAGCCGGACCTCGGCGCTACACCTCCGGCTCCTCAATCTCGACCGGTTCGTTGAACCCGGAGAAGGTCACCAGGCGAACGACACTGGCGTCCTCGCCGGCCAGCAGCGGCCCGATGATCTCGATCTCGCGGATCAACCTGTCGTCGTCGATCGCGATCATCAGCTCGACCGGGCCCTCCGCGATCTGCAGCGAGAAACCATCCGCGCCGTCGCCCAATCGCTCGGCGGCGGACCTGAAGTCGACCGAGCCCGACACATAGGTGACGTCGACGCCGTCGATGTCGCCGGTGTCAACGATGGCGGGGTTTTCGATGTACGGCAGCGCTTCCAGAATCAGCACATCGGGGCTCAGCAAGGTGAGAAGTCCCTCTGTCGAGCCGATCGATGTCCATCCGCCCCCACCCTCACCGAGCGACGGCAACTCGATCCAGACTTGGTTGTTGATGCTGACAGCCCGGAGGTCGAGCGATGCGAACGGAATCGCGACCGTGACCGTCGTCTCGAAATCCGACGGCCGTCGCACGACACCGGCGATCTCCTCCAGCGTGAACCCTTCGAGGATGACGGTTTCACCCTCGACCGTGACCAGGCTGAAGGCGAAGGAGTCGAGCGCGGTCATCGCCGTCGCCGCCTCGTTCAGCAGGTTCACCGCGTCGGAGGGGGTTGCCGGCGCGGCGATCGGGGTTCCCTGCCGCGCGACCGCGTCGACGGCCTGCAGACCGGTGAGGAGGAAGGCGGTGCCTCCGACCATCATGACGCGGCGGGTCAGCGGCAGCGTGCGGGAGGATTGCCGGGGTGACATGGTGTCCAACGGAATGCTCCTTGATCGTGTGCGTGCATCGGGACGGGCGGCGTTGCCCGTCGCCACTATCGTACGTCCCGAACCTGAGAGAAGCATGAGCCACCGGAATCGCGCGGGTGTGGCGCAACTGTCACGGTTCTGTGAACGGACCGCGCTGGAGCGTCTGTACCTGAGCGTCGAGTTCGACAGTTCCTTGCGGGACGGGTGCACCACTGCGGCGTATGCTGGTCAGATCACGTTGGTGCCCGAGCAGGACCTAGATGCCCGGAACACTCGGACAGGTGCGGTATGCTGGCTGAATCAGGAGTGGCGGCATGATCGAGCTTGTAGCGAAGCGGAACACGGAGATAGTGACGATCTGCCGCCGGCATGGCGTGCGGTCCTTGTGGCTCTTTGGGTCGGCGGCGAGCGGCAGGTGGGATCCGGCTACCAGCGATGTAGATGTTGTC
>JAUIGA010000054.1 GCA_030430125.1 Chloroflexia bacterium
GGCGACGTGCTGATCTGGGCGGACGCTCCATCCGTGCACGCCGACCGCATCCTTTCCGCATACGGCGCCGCCGAGAGCTTCGTCCCCTGCTGGATGAGCCACCCCACCACCGCACCGCTCCCCAAGGAACCCGAAAGCCCCGCCGTGGTGCGGCGGGCAACTCCCGGCGACCTGCCGCGCCTGCTGGCCGCGACCGATCTTCCCTACCACTCCCCATGGCAGATCCACGCAACGCTGCGGCTGGCGACCAGGACGAATCCGGGCGATGTCGCCCTGCTCCTGGCGCTGGTCGATGACGCCATCGTCGGGCGAGCGGTGCTGAGCCGCGTCGCCGCATCGGCCGGCATCTACGATGTCGGTGTGACACCGCGCCAGCAGCGCCGCGGGATCGGTCGCCAGCTCATGCACGCCCTCCTGCGGCTCGCGCGGGAGTGGCAGGTGGAGCGCGTGACGCTCAACGCCACCCCCGCCGGGGTGCCGCTCTACCGTGAATTGGGATTCGAGGAGATCGGTGAGGGGCAAACCTGGCACATGCCCGCCGAGACCCTGCGGCATCCGCCAAGAACGGCCGCTGTCGCATTCGCGCTGGCGATCTCCGGCGGCGACGGGATCGCCGGGATGGAGGCGCTCGCCGGGCGTCACCTCCCCAACGGCGACACGCCGCTCGCCCACGCCGCCCGCTTCGCCCAGCCGGAGATGGCATGTGCCCTGCTCGACGCGGGCACCATCGTCGACATCGCGGCGCTGTGGGATTTGGGGCTGGAAACGGAGGCGCGACGGTCGATGCGTGCCCATCCGGACGCGCTCGACGCCCGCCGCGGCGCGCAACGAGCCACGCCGTTGCACATCGCCATCCACTGGGGGGACCTGGATTTCTTCGAAGCGCTGCTCGACGCAGGTGCCGACCCGCGCATCCGCGACGGCACGTTCGACGGCGACGCCTGGGGTTGGTGCCACGCGCTCGGCAACGACGAGGCCCTGGCGATCCTCAACGCCCGCTTCCCGGACCGCGAAGCTGCGAAAGAGGGCATCCATTCGTAGACCCGGATTGCGATATCCGGGTGCGTCGTGACAACCGTGGATCGGCTCCCATGGGCCAACGAAGACCGTGTCATCCTGAACCCTGAGAGGCGCGATAGCGCCGACGGGGTGAAGGATCCCCCGGATTGCCCGGCGCGGAGCGCCAAGGCAATCCGGTCCGTAGCGTCGTCGTGTCTGCCAGCATTCGTTGCAAACGCAAGACCAAAAAAGCAATGGACCGATTGTTCTCGCCCTGCGGGCGGAACAATCGGGGGATCCTTCCGCCGGTCGGCGCCGATGGCATCTCCACGGCGTCAGGATGACAGGGATGTTGTTGAGTTCCGGGGATCATCACGAGACAGCAACGACCGTCCTGCATGCGGCATGGCAGGTCTCCGCGAATGCGGCCGTACAGGGACGTCAGGTGTCGGTGCGCCCGATGTGCTTCGAGAGTGTGGCGAGCCGATCCTTCCAGGCCGCTTTCCGCTCCGCCATCGCTTCCGCCGTCGGCAACCGGTTCACCTGCAGCTGCACCGCCGACTTCTCGCCCTTGTCGACGAAGTACGCCTCGACGATCGAGCCATCTTCCAGATTGTCGAAACGGGCGGACTTCCCCGGCGAGGTGGTACGCACCCGCAGCACGCCCGCTCCCAGCCATGCGTCACGGCGGTCGTCGTCGACCCACAGCGCGAACAACGCCTCGGCCGGCACCGGCAGTGTCTTGCTGGCGTTCATCGAGAACCCATCCGGCCGCTCGCCGGGTTTCCGCATGCCCCGGATGCGCTCGTAGCCGACCGTGACGCTCTGCGCCCACCAGCCGTCGACCCCGTATGCCTCGCCGACGTGTCGCGCGATCTCGGCGTGCGTGCGGTCCGTCGCGCCCCACGCATCCAGCTCCTCGACCCAGGCGAACCAGTCGCGACCGGTCGCCTGCTCGACTGCCGCGTCGCTCATCTCCGGCTCGGATACCCAGTCAGTCCTCGCCATCGTCATCGTCCTCCACGTCAACCGGCAGGGAGGGTCGGTCGATCTCGTGCCACGCCCGCTCGATCTGCCGTCGCACCGGTCCCAGCCGCTCGACGATCGCCTCCAGCCCGGACCGCATCTGCGCCAGTTGTGTCCGGGTCGGCTCGGCGCGACGCACCGCAGGGTAGACCCTGGCGGTCAGCGCCTGCCGCAACGTGGCCAGGAACTGCTCGATGTCATGCGCCAGCGTCGTGTCGAGCACCAGTCGATCCCGGTTGAACGCCATGCCGAACGCATAGGCGTGCTCGCCGACCTCGTCCCACGACTCTGCCTCGAGTGTCTCCGGCGCGAACTCGGCCGGCACTTGCAGGGGCTCTCCGGGAAGCAGCATCGGATTGATCGCCGTTGCAAGCGATGCCTCGATTTGCGCCAGGTGGCCATACAGCGCGGCATAGGCCTCGTCTCGCCGCGTGCCCGACGCGGTCGCGCCGCGTCGCACACCCTCCAGCTCGACACGAAGGCGGTCGACCTCGCGACGGGTGCGCCGATCCCGCAGCCGCATCGCCCCGGTGAGCTCGTCCGGCATGCCGCGCAGCTCGGTGAGGGCAATGTCGATCCGTTGCATCCGCTCGTCGAGCTCCACCTGGCGCTCGTGGGTTTCGCCGATACGGCGCTCCAACTCGCCCCGCAGGGTGGTCAGCGCCGTCTCGTCATAGGCCAGGGTCACGGTGCTGCTAGGCTCCGGCTCACGCTCGCGCCAGGCGGCATCCTGCACCCCGGCATCGTCGTTCGCGGCGGCATCCCGTGTGGGCGAGAGCAATCCGCCGACGGTGTCGCGCAGCGATGCTGGCATCACCAGCCAGGCACGCAGCGCTCCCGGACCGGACAGGCGCGCATAGGCCACCACCAGCGCCGCGAGCAGCAGCACCACGATGACCAGGATGATGATGGCAAGGGTGGTTTCCATGACGGTCAGGCTTCCTTGTCGGCCAGGCATGAGCGATAGGCCACTGGCACGGCGTGGCGAGACGCCACAGCCTCCGGGAGTCCAGTATAGAGCGTCCGGGGATCCGCCACAGTCACCGGGGATCGCCACCCACGTTGCATCCCCTGGCCCGGCGTTGACGACCGCTTGACGCTGGCGGTCGTATGATACCGTCACCGGTCACCGATCGCGCACCGCCATCCGGAGTCGTTGGCCATGGTATCTCCCGGCTCGTCCACCACTCGCGCACGCACCCTCGCCGACCGCGTCGCCGCAGCCCGACGCCGCCGCTTTGTCGGGCGCGTCGTCGAAATCAAGGCGTTCCGGAGAGCGGTTGCGCAGCCCGACCCGCCGTTCGCCATCCTGTTCGTGTACGGTCCTGGCGGCATCGGCAAGTCGACGCTGCTCGGCGAGTACCGCCGCATCGCCGCCGAGCACGACCGGCTCGTGCTTGGCATCGACGGTCGCTCCTGCGAGCCAACCCCACCCGGGTTTCTCAACGCCGTCGCGCAAGAGCTTCGAATGACCAATGCGCACGACGTGACGGCATACCTGGCGACGCGCGACGATCTCGTGCTGGTCCTCGACACGTGGGAGATGATGCAGCCGCTCGATGGCTGGCTGCGCAACCAGCTCCTGCCGCTGCTGCCGGCGACGACCCTGACCGTGATCGGCGGCCGAAACCCGCCGGATCCCGCCTGGCGATCAGGCCCGGGTTGGTCCGACCTCGTCGAAATCCTCCCCCTGCGCAACCTCGAACCAGCCGACAGCCGCGCCTATCTCGACGCGCGGAACGTGCCCGGCGCGCTCCACGAATCTGTGCTTGGGTTCACGCACGGTCACCCGCTGGCACTCTCGCTGGTCGGGGATGTCGTCGCGCGGAGCGACGTGCCCTTCTCCGCCGATCGCGAGCCGGATGTTGTGGCGTGTTTGCTGGATCACTTCGTCGAGCACGAGCCCTCGCCGCTCCACCGCCATGCGCTGGAGATTTGCGCGACGGCGCGGATTACCACCGAATCCCTGCTGCAGCGCGTCTTCGGCGAGGAACAGGCGCACGAGCTGTTCGCATGGCTGTACGGGCTTTCCTTTATCGAGCACGACCGCGACGGGGTCTTTCCGCACGACCTCGCCCGCGACGCGCTGGTGGCCAACCTGCGCTGGCGGCATCCGGAACGGTTTGTCGAGCTCCACACGATCGTGCACGACAACGTGGTCGAGCGCATCCGGGCCACGCAGGGACGGGAACAGTACCAGGAGCTCTACAGCCTGATGTTCCTGCATCGCAACAACCCAACCTGGCAAACCTTCGCGCCGATGGAGCAGCGCGGGTACGACTATCTCGCCCCGGCATCCCCGGAGGACGCCAGCGTGATTGTCGACATGGTCCAGCGTCACGAGGGGGTACGCTCGGCCGAAATCGCCGACCGCTGGCTGCAGCTGCAACCGGCGTCGTTCCTGCTGCTGCGCGATATCCACGGGGGAATCAGCGGCTGCGGGATGCCGCTCGCGCTCGAAGGCTGCGCGCGGGACGACGTTGCCTTCGACCCGGTTGCCGTGTCGATCCTGGACATGATCGAGCGCCACGGACCGCTCGGCCCCGGCGAGGAGATCCGCGTCGCGCGGTTTTTCATGGGGCGCGACGCCTACCGCACCCCGACGCCGCGCCCGAGCTTTTCCATCGTCGGCGCCGGAATGATCTACACGCGACCTCGGCTGGTGTGGATGTGCGCGCCGGTGCTCGACCCCGACTATTGGCGGCCGGTGGTTCCAGTATGTGCACATCAACCCCTATCCCGACTTCGATGTCACGATCGGCGACCGTACCTGGCGAATGTTCGCCCACAGCTATCGGGAAGAACCCGTCGACGTGCTGGACCGAATCCTGACGAGGCGAGAAATGTCGCTGTCGCCGGTGCTCGACACCGCGGAGATTGCCCCGGCGCTGATGGTGCTCCCGGAGGCCGATTTCCGGCAGGCGGTGCGGCAGGCGCTGCGCGACTATCACCGCCCGGACGCGCTGGCGGCCAACCCGCTGCGTCACAGCCGCCTGGTGCGCCAACACAACGGCGACGCCCCGGTGGCGACGCTGCGCGCGCTGCTGCGGGACGCCGCGGGCCAGCTGGATGCCGGTCCGCGCACCCGCCGCTATCTCGACGCCCTGCGGCTGACCTGGTTCGAACCGGTCCGCACGCAGGAGGCAGCCGCCGAAGCGCTGGACCTGCCGTTCAGCACCTACCGGCGCCACCTCGCGGCCGGCGTCGACCACGTCGCCGGCGAGCTCTGGCGTCGCGAACTGGCGCGGTAGATCACCCCGGCGGCTGGTTTTACTCCTCGTCGGTGACATGCTCGCCCCAGGTAAATCGCGCGACGAATGATCGTCCGGCTGTTCCCCTCGTCGAGCACCCACGTGTGGATCCAGCGAGTTGCGTCGCCGAATCCCAGGGGTCGAGGACAGATGCGAAACAAATCCAGTCCGGTATTGCCGAGGCTGGGAACCTCCATGCGAGCTCTCCGTCAGGCGGCATCACATGCGAAAGTGCCGCCGCTCCCGCCTATGCGTCGCGTCCATGACCGGTGACATCCACACGATGCTGATGCCGTTCCGGCGACAGGGCGCCGTCGCCCGGAAACACGATCATGACGGAAGGGGAAGGTCGCCCCCATTCGTCGAGGTTGTCGCCCTGCCGGTAGGTGCCGGCGCGCGTCTCGGCGCGCCTGGCTGGTGGGGCCCGGAAGCCGATGACACCGTCATTGCCACTCGGCGTCTTCCCACGTCGCGTGGGCGAGGTCGTCCTCGTCCGCGACGGTTGAGACCGGCCGGGTTGGGTCCGCTTCCGGCCTCGTGCCAGAAATCACGTAGACCGTCACGGCGACCCCTCCGTCACGCGCGAATATCGCGCGGTCATCGAGCTCGGTCGGAGCGACCAGCGTTCGCTCCAGGGTGGTCGCGGGCATCATTGCATCTCCTTCGTGCGGGGAGGCGCGCCGGAACAACCCGTCGCGCCGCTGAACCCCACGATTACCGCTTCGGCGGGACGTTCTGGTTGTGGCGGAACAGGTTTTCCGGGTCGTACGCCGCCTTTACCCGGGCCAACCGCGTGTAGGTGGCCTCCGGATAGGCCTCGCGGATTCGCGCCTCGCCCTCTTCCTCCAGGAAGTTGACGTACACGCCCTGGCCTTCGTGCCGGATCGCCTCCCACAGCGCGGCGGTCCACGCCTCGTGCAGCGCTCGATCCTCCTCCGGGTCAGCCCAGATGCCGATGATCGCCACGAAATAGTTGCGGTCGCGATGGGCGAACGCGGTCGCATCGGGATCGACCCGCGCGAACGCGCCGCCGAGGCCGCGGAGCTGCACCAGGCTGAACGGCGAGCTCGCCGTATCCATCGCGGTCAGGATGGCCGCGATCGCGTCGTCGCTGATCGCATCGGCGAACATCGACCGGATCGACGCGTTGTGCGGCTCGGCAGCGAAGGCCGTGAAGTCGTAGATCCCCGGGTAGGGCATTGGCGCGATCGCGTCGGCCACCGGATCCGCCAGCGCCCGCAGCGGCGCCAGCGCGCGCTCACCCGCCTCGAGGTCGCCGGTCCACACCAGCAGGATCGACAGCACCAGCTCGCCCACGCGATCCGGCGGCACGTGCGGGGCCGGCGGCGCGTGCTCCAGGTTGGCGATGGTCGTCAGGTCCTCCGGCGCGGCTACCACGTAGTCGAGATAGCCGCGAATCACCTCAGGCGTTGCCGGCAGCATCAGGTCGCCACCGAGCACCTGGCCGACTGGGGCGAGCTGGAACGTGAACTCCGTCACGATGCCGGCGTTGCCGCCACCACCCCGGATCGCCCAGAACAGGTCGGGATGCTCGGTCTCGCTGGCGGTGACGATCTCACCGGCGGCCGTCACCACCTGTGCCGACAGCAGGTTGTCGATGGCGAGCCCGTACTTGCGCACGATGAAGCCGATGCCCCCGCCGGTCACCAGTCCACCCATGCCGACCGAATGGGTGTCCCCGGTGGTCAGGGCAAGGCCGTGCGCGTTCGCCGGTCCGGCCAGGTCGCCGGACGTCGCCCCCGGCTGGACGCGCGCCGTCCGCGTCTCCGGATCGACCATGACCAGCTTCATCCTGGTGAAGTCGACGACCAGCGCACCGTCGACGACGCTCAGCCACGCCAGGCTGTGACCGCCGCTGCGTACCGACAGCGGAATGCCGTGCTCCTGCGCGAAGGTGACGACGGCGACGACGTCCTCGGCGTTCGCCACGCGGGCGAACGCCAGCGGTCGGGCCAGCGCCCCAAAGATGGTGGTGCGCGCCGTGTCGTAGTCGATGCTGTCGGAGGTGATGAGCTCGCCGGTGAGACGGAACCGCAGCGTGTCGAGCTGATCGGCGACGGTGGCAGCGGGGATGACGACGGAAGAAAACGATACTGCAGTCATGAGACGCTCCTGAAAGGTGATGGGGAGTGGACGTGTTGATGGACGGTCGGGTCCCGTGGCGCGCCGGCGGATCGAGCCGAATTTGGCGCGATCACCACTATGCCGGGGCGACCTTCACGGAACATCCGTCGAAACGCGTAGTGACCACGTATTTTTCGGAAGCGCGCGGTTGCGTACGTCGCCGTACGTGGTCTGCGGAGTTCGGGTGCCAGCCGATGGCGAGCGTTTTTCACCTGCTCCTGCGCCGATCGCGCGCGAGTCCGAAATCCGGGACAATTCCCTGGTCTCCAGTCTCCGGCGCAGCGCTGCCGGCCACCACGCACGGTCCTCACACGCGCCTCCAACAGCGCTCACACAGTTGGCCCGGCTCGGGGGCTGTGGAAGTGGCCGCCGAGTGCTACCATGCGTTATGTGGAGTGAGGATCGAACGACAGATCATCGCGCGGGAGGCGGGGCAGTGGCGGGTGAGCCGGGACGATTCGGCGATCTGCTGCGACGATTACGGGAGTCGGCGGGGTACTCGCAGGAGGCGCTGGCCGAGCGGGCCGGACTCTCGACCAATGCCATCAGCGCGCTGGAGCGTGGCGAGCGCAAGCGTCCCTACCCAGACACCGTCCGGCGGCTGGCGACGGCCCTGGCGCTGGACGACACCGCGCGGGCGACGCTGGCCGAGGTGTCACGCCCGCGACCCGATCCACCCCCTGCGGACCGTCACCCGGCGACGCTGGCGCCACCCGCGCTGCCGGCGGAGCCGACACCCTTGATCGGGCGGGAGGCCGAAACGGAGCGGATCCGCCACCTCCTGACCGACGCCAGCATTCGCCTGCTGACCCTGATCGGTCCGGGCGGCGTCGGCAAGACCCGACTCGCGCTGCGCGTCGCTCGCACCTCCGGCGACCACTACCCCGACGGCGTGATCTGGGTCGATTTGGCGGCGCTGGCGGATCCGGCACTCGTGCTTCCCACTATCGCCCGGACCCTGCAGCCGGAGGATTCCCGCGTCAACGACACGGGGTCGGCGCTCCACGACTGGCTGCGGGACAAACGGATCCTGCTCGTGCTGGACAACGTCGAACACCTGCTCGCCGCGGCCCCGGATATCGCCGCTCTGCTCGATGCCTGCCCCAGCCTGACCGTCCTTGCAACCAGCCGGTCGCCGTTGCGGCTCCGTGGCGAGCAGGAGTTCCCGGTGCCACCGCTCGATCTCCCACCGGTCGACGCCACCCGCGAGGCGGAACATGTTGAGATGTCGGCGGCCGTTCAGCTCTTCGTCTGGCACGTACAGCGCAAGTCCCCGTCGTTCACCTTGACCGACGCCAATGCCGCGACCGTGGCCGCGATCTGCCAGCGTCTCGGTGGGTTGCCGCTCGCGCTGGAGCTTGCCGCCGCCCGCATTCGCGTCCTGACGCCCGTGGCGCTGCTCGCGCGGCTCGACCGCCAGCTGGCGGTCCTCGCCGATGGACCCCGGGATCTGCCGCGGCGGCAGCAAACCATGCAGGCGGCGATCGACTGGAGCTACCGGCTGCTCGATGGTCCCGCCCAGGCCCTCTTCCGCCGCCTGTCGATGTTCGCCGGTGGGTGGACGATCGACGCCGCTGCGGCGGTCGCCGCCTGGGGTGAGGTAGCGCCGGACGAGACCGTCGCCCTGATGGCCAGCCTGATCGATCACTCCCTTGTCGCAACGCCGGATAGCCCGGAGGGAAGCGACCGCTTCCTGATGCTGGAGCCGATCCGGCAGTTCGCCGCGCAGCGCGTCGAGGCAGCCGGGGAGCTCGGGGACCTTCACGCGCGGCATCTTGCCTGGCATCTCACGCTGGTGCAACAGGCGGAAGGCGAGCTGACCGGACCGGATCAACAGTCCTGGCTCGACCGGCTGGAGCGGGAACACGACAACTTGCGGGTCGCATTGGCGTGGAGTCTCGCGGAACCGGGGCAACAGATCGCCGGCCTGCGCCTGGCCACGGGTCTGTGGCGCTTCTGGGCGACGCGCGGCTATCTGTCCGAAGGCAGGCACTGGCTGGAGGATGGGCTGGCGATGGTCGGCGACGCGCCGGGCAGCCTGCGAGCAAAGGCGCTGAACGAGGCCGGCAATCTCGCCAAGGACCAGGGAGACTATCCCCACGCAATCGAGATGATCGAGGCCAGTCTCACGCTGCGACGGTCGCTCGCGGACACGGACGGAACGGCCAGGTCGCTCAATGACCTCGGCAACATCGAGTTGAGCCTGGGGCACTATGCGCGCGCCGGTGAACTCTACGAATCGGCGCTCGCGCTGTTCCGCGAGGCTGACGTCGTCTGGGGCGTCGCCATCACCCTGCACAACCTCGGCATCACTGCTGGCTATCTCGCCGACCACGACCGCGCCAGAGCGCTGCTCGCCGAGGCGTTCGGTCACTGGACCCGGCTGGGCGACACCGCCCACCAGGCACGATCTCTGGATGCGCTCGGGGTGATCATGCGGGAACAGGGCGACCTCGGCCAGGCAGCAAGCCTCCACGAGCGGAGCCTGGCGTTGCGCCGGGCGCTGGGAGATACCCGGGGAATCGGCATCACCCTCGCCAACTACGGCGTGGTCCGGCGCGACGAGGGCAATTACCCCGAAGCGATTCGCCTCATCGAAGAGTCGCTACGGCTCCGACGCACAATCGGCGACAGGATGGGTGTCGCCGGCGCGCTTGCCGCCCTGGCGGAGGTCACGCGCCGGGCAGGCGACGACGCGCGTGCCGCTGCCCTCTTCCGCGAGGCACTGGCGCTGCACCGGCAGCTCGACATGTCCGACGGGATCGCCGACTGCCTGGTCGGGCTTGCCGCCATCGCGTGTTCCGAGGGCGATCCCGAACGCGCCGCGCGGCTGCTTTGCGCTGGCGAGGCGCTCCGCGAGCGAACGCGCCATGTCATGGCTCCGGCCGACGACTGCACGGTCGCCCAGATCGAAACCGGCCTCGACGCCGATACGCTCGCCGCGGCGCGGCGCGCCGGGCGCGAGACGCCGCTCGACCAGATCCTTGCCGACGAGCTGGATGGATGAACCCCGCGCAACGCCACATCGCGCCCGCCGGGAACCCCACACCGACCGAAAAACGAGCAGGAGCTGAGCAAGTATCGGTCTGGTGACCGTACCTTGCGCTCAATACGCTGGCCTCATGGTTCGCGCACACCAGGGAGGCACACCATGACCAGCCAAACGACCGGGATCCTCACCTCACTCGCCGCATTCGGCACCAACGACCGAGCCGTCGTGATCGGCGCCGGCATGGGCGGGTTGCTCGCGGCTCGCGCGCTTGCCGACCACTATCGCCAGGTGATTGTGCTCGACCGCGACACCCTCCCCACGTCACCCGGCCAGCGCCGGAATGTCCCCCAGGGGCAACATGTCCACGGTCTACTCGCCCGCGGCCGCGTCATAGTCGAACGAATGCTCCCCGGCATCACCGAGGACCTGATTGCCGACGGCGCGATCCTCGCCAACTCGAAACGCGACCTGACCTGGTTCCAGCAAGAGGGCTACCACGCCACGCCGAAGCGCGGGATATCCGTGCTGCTCATGTCGCGACCGCTACTCGAATACCATGTTCGCCGCCGCGTCGCCACGCTCCCGAACGTCACCGTGATCGGCGGCTGCCAGGTAACCGGCCTGCTCGTCACGCGCGACCGCCAGCGCGTGACCGGGGTGCGCGTTGCCGACACCGATGATCGCGGCACCGAACACGTGCTCCTTGCCCACCTGACCGTCGATGCCAGCGGTCGCGGCTCCCGACTGCCTGCCTGGCTGGAGCAGTTCGGCTACGACCTGCCGGACACGGTGGTGGCCGGGGTCGAGTCGCGCTATGCTACGCGGCGTTTCCGGCGCATTCCCGGTCAGGGCGGCGGCCGCCTCGCCACCGTGATCGTTGCATCGCCACACCTGCAGCGAGGCGGCGTGATGCTGGCCCAGGAAGGTGACGAGTGGCTGGTGTCGCTGGCCAGCCGGGGCGGCCTCCAGCCCCCGACCGAGCTTTCGGCATTCGTCGACTGGGCGGCCAGCCTGGAGGCTCCCGACATTTTCGACACCGTCCGTCAGGCGATTCCGCTCGACGACGGGGCGATGTACCGCTTCCCACAAAGCACCCGGCGACACTTCGAGCGCATGGAACGCTTCCCGGAGGGACTGCTGCCCATCGGTGACGCAGTCTGCTCGTTCAACCCGGTCTACGCGCAGGGGATGAGCGTCGCCGCGATCGAGGCGGAGACGCTGGGACGCTGTGTTGCGTACGGCCAGGACCAGCTCTCGCACCGGTTCTTCGCCAGCATCATGCCGTCGGTCGACGCGACGTGGCTGATGGCCGCCAACGGCGACCTGCGCTACGCCACCGGACCGATCGATCTGCCGCGCCCAGCCCGAATCGCGAACGCCTACATGGGTCGGCTGCTGGCGGTCGCCCAGCGCGACGCGGTCGTGTCCGAGGCGTTCCAGCGCGTCACCAACCTGTTGGATCCGCCACAGGCACTGCGGCGACCCGGAATCGCAATGCGGATAGCCCTGGCAAGCATCCGGCGCGAGCCGCCCACACCCCCTCGCCATGCCGATCAACCCCTCGCCACCGCGGCGGACTGAGCGCCAGCCAACCGCATCCAGCCACCATTGGAGATAGACAATGAGCATCCGATCCACTCGCGCCATCTCCACCCGACACCTGTTCCTGCTGTTCGCGTTTCTCGCACTGGGGCTCGGCTACGGCTCCCAGGCGGCTGGCGCCCTCGCGCCGGTCGACGATCGGGACACTGGCATTGCCTGCGAGACCGCCGCCGTCATCTACCCCGTGCTCATCGGCTCGGGGTATGAGGTCCAGGTTACCGACGAGGACTGCGATCAAGCGCCGACGACAAGCGGCGGGCAGTATGACGCGATCCTCGCCGGTTCTGGCTATGAGGGCCACGTCGCTACGACCGTCAGCGACCGAGCATCAGCCAAGGGCACGCTGCGGGAGG